>CAZOCA010000072.1:0-9204 GCA_964578105.1 uncultured Pararhizobium sp. | reverse complement strand
CGCCCGCGCTTTACGATGACATATGCTCTGGTAAAAGGCGGCTTTAAATGGCCGTTTGGTTTTTGGCAAATTTTTGAATTGGGACATCATGACAGGCAACATTCTCGCAATTGACCAGGGCACGACATCGAGCCGCGCCATCATTTTTGACGCTTCGCTGGCCTCCCTCGGCTCCAGTCAGCAGGAATTCACGCAGTTTTTTCCGAAATCCGGCTGGGTTGAACATGATGTGGAGGAAATTTGGGACAGTGTTGTGGCAACCGGTCAGGCAGCCCTTGCTGATTGCGGTCTGGGTGCCGACGCTATCTCCGCTATCGGCATAACCAATCAGCGCGAGACCATTGTTGTCTGGGACAGGACCAGCGGTGCTGCCATCCACAAGGCTATTGTCTGGCAGGATCGGCGCACAGCAGAGTTTTGCGCACAGCTGAAATCCGAAGGTCATGAGCCTCTGTTTACGAAAAAAACGGGCTTGCTGCTGGACCCCTATTTTTCGGCGACGAAGCTGGCCTGGATGCTGGATCACGTAGATGGTGCCCGCGCACGCGCAGAAGCCGGTGAGTTGGCGTTTGGCACTATCGACAGTTTTCTGATCTGGCGTCTGACCGGCGGCAAATCCCATGTCACGGATGCCACCAATGCAGCCAGGACCCTGATTTTCAACATTCACACCCAGGATTGGGATGATGAATTGCTGGACATTCTCAAGATCCCCCGCGCTTTGCTGCCTGAAGTGCTGGATTGTGCCAGTGATTTCGGCACCGCAGAGGCCCATATTTTCGGGGCCGAAATTCCCATTGCGGGTGTCGCGGGCGATCAGCAGGCTGCGACAATCGGGCAGGCCTGTTTCAAACCCGGCATGTTCAAATCCACCTATGGCACCGGCTGCTTTGCCCTTTTGAATACCGGCGATAAACCGGTTCCTTCCAACAACCGGTTGCTGACGACGATTGCCTATCGGCTGAATGGCAAGGTCACTTATGCGCTGGAAGGCTCTATCTTCATTGCGGGCGCTGCTGTTCAGTGGCTGCGCGATGGCATGAAAATGCTGGACGATGCCAGCCAGAGCGGTGCCATGGCGGAGGCGGCTGATCCGCATCAGGATGTCTATCTGGTGCCGGCCTTTGTCGGCCTTGGCGCGCCCTATTGGGACGCGGAGGCGCGCGGTGCCATTTTTGGTCTGACACGTGGATCAGGCCCCAATGAGCTGGCCCGCGCTGCGCTGGAAGCGGTGTGTTATCAGACCCGTGATCTGCTGGAAGCCATGCAAAAGGACTGGGCTGCGGATGCAGATACTGTGTTGCGGGTTGATGGCGGTATGGTGGCCAGTGACTGGACCATGCAGTTTCTCGCCAATATTCTGGATGCCCCGGTCGATCGTCCGACCATATTGGAAACCACGGCATTGGGAGCCGCCTGGCTGGCAGGCCATCAGGTTGGTGTGTGGGGCGATCAGGAAGCCTTCGCAGCGCGCTGGCGTCTGGACCGGACCTTTACCCCTGATATGGATGAAGACACGCGCGCGCAAAAATATGCTGGCTGGAAAGATGCTGTCAGCCGGACACTGAGCAAGCCAAACTGAGAGCAAGCCAGATTGAGAACTGGCAAGATTAGATTCTGCTCAAACAAAAACCCGGATCTGGATGATCCGGGTTTGCTGTCATTTCAAATTTCAGTGATGCCAGACTGCACTAAAGCCTGACCGCAACAAAGCCTGATCAGACCGGTGCCAAAACCATTGTCATCTGGCGGCCTTCCAGCTTTGGTGGCATCTCCACCTTGGCAATTTCCTTGGTGGCTTCCTTGACGCGCATCAAAACCTGCATGCCCAGTTCCTGGTGGGCCATTTCACGGCCGCGAAAACGCATGGTCACCTTGACCTTGTCGCCCTCTTCAAAGAATCGGTTTACTGACCGCATCTTCACTTCATAATCATGAATGTCGATATTGGGTCGCATCTTGATTTCTTTGACGTCGACGGTCTTCTGCTTTTTGCGGGCTTCCGCAGCTTTTTTCTGGGCCTGGTACTTAAATTTACCATGGTCCAAAATTTTACAGACAGGGGGTTTGGAATTTGCCGCGATTTCTACAAGGTCCAACCCTGCTTCAGCGGCCATTTCCATGGCTCGTGCGGTCGGCACGATGCCGTGGTTTTCACCCTGATCATCAATCAGCTGGACATCGGCTGATGTAATTTCCTTATTGGCACGAGGGCCTTCTTTCACTGCCGGAGCGGCTCTATGGGGACGGCGAATGGTGGTTTACTCCTGATTATTAACGATATGCGCTAGATTGGTGTTGGCGAGTCATTTGTCCAGTGTTGTGTAGCATACTGAATGCAATTTCATCATCCTGAACAAAGTTTCCGGCAATTTGTCGGCAGTCCTCCGCCCACGCGTGCTTAAAATCCTGTGCCGCGACGAAAAAGTCAAGAACTCTGCTGTTTTGAAGGCAGAAAACATTAAGATTCCGCAATCTTTGTGCTGACATGGGATTCAATTTCGCTTTTTGGCGCTTAAAAGAGCACTATAAACCTCTAATGTCTGCGCACACATCGCCTGCAAGGAAAAGTGTCTCGACACATATTCTCGTGCTTGTGCGCCAATGATGGTACGCGCTTCCGGCCTCATGGTCAGAACGAGTTGCATCGCCTGTGCCAATGCATCCGCATCGCCCGGTGGAACGCGCCAACCAGTGCGCTCAGCTTCACTCACATCAGGCGGTGCCAGAATTGTTTCTTTTGCGCCGCCATGGTCGGTTGCGATGATGGGAACCCCGGCAGCGCCTGCCTCAACGGCGGCACGTCCGAAGGCCTCCGGTCGCGTAGAGGCCACAACCATGCATGTCGCCAGACTGAGCGCTGCTGGCACATCATCACAATGGCCGACCAAACGGATATGATGGCTCAATCCACGCGTTTCAATGGTTTGGCGAAGTCGCGTTTCGTAAGCGGCATCACCCTGACTGCCACCAGCCAGGATCAGCAGGGGTTGATGTTGATCTGGTCCAGTGGTTTTCAGCACCTGAGCCATGGCGTCGATCAACACTTCCTGGCCTTTCCAACCGGTCAATCTGGCAACATTGAGGATCATCGGACGTTCGATGTCCGCTGGTTCCAGACCCCATCTCCGCCGCAGCGCTTCACTGCGTTCCAGAGAGACCGCATCCGGGGCAAATGCTTTTATATCAGTCCCGCGATAAATTTTGTTGATCCGCTGCTTTGCTGCTGGTGCGCGTTCTGCAACAAGGGCGGCAGTCATGCCCGAATTGGCGATGATGACGTCGCTGCGGGTCATGGCCGAATTGTAAAACGCCTTCAGCTTATTGGTCTGGCCATAGTTGCCATGATAGGTGGTGACGAAAGGGCGCCTGGTCCAGCGGGCAGCCCACAGCGCCGGCCATGCTGGCGCGCGTGATCGGGCATGAATAATATCCACATTGTTCTGTAGGATCAGCGTTCGAAGCCTCCATGCTGTTTTCAGCATCTGGAACGGATTTTTGCTGGCGGCCTTCATGGCGATATACTCACCGCCGGCTGCTTCCAACTCCGGTACCATGCCGCCATGCTCCGCGACCACAATGGCTCTGCCGCCAGCTTCGGAAATGGCCTTTGCAATATCAATCGTCGTGCGTTCTGCGCCGCCAGCTTCCAGGCGCGGAATAATCTGCAAGATGGTCTTGCCCGTAAGATCCGTCATTCTATTCATAATTTCTAATTGGTCATAAGTTCTAATTGGGCCAGATATTCAGGAGCGAAATTGGTGTCGGCGCATAAGTGTGTTTGCATTCTTGTTCTGATCGTCCCGCTATGGCATCAAACGAGCCGAAAGACCAGCCAGTGCGAGAGCCCGATATGCCCGATATAACTGACGTGCCCAATGATCTGCCCCCGCCTGAGCATCATGAAATTGGCAACGGCCCGGAGCAGCGAAAAATTGCTTATCGTCACAGGCCAGCAACAGGTCGCGCAAAGCCCGGCCTTTTGTGGCTGGGCGGCTTCAAATCCGACATGGATGGTTCCAAGGCTCTTGCCATTGATGACTATGCCAGGGAGAACGGCCTCAGCTTTACACGGTTTGACTATTCCGGCCACGGCCAGTCAGAAGGCAGTTTTCTGGATGGAACGATATCGCGCTGGCTGGAAGAGGCAGAAGCCATTGTCAAAGCCACAGCCAAAACCGGTGAAAAGCGCATTCTGATCGGCTCTTCCATGGGGGGCTGGCTTGCGCTGTTGCTGGCGCAGAAGCTGCAGAAGAACGAAGACCTGTCTGTCCATGGTATCGTGCTGATTGCCCCAGCAGTGGATATGACGGCCGATCTGATGTGGGACAAGATGTCGGACGCGGTCAGGGCCAGGCTGATGGAAGATGGCCAAATTGAAAAACCCAGCGATTATTCAGATGAACCTTACATTCTGACCCGCGACCTGATCGAGGATGGGCGGCAACATCTGTTTGGGACAGACATTATAGAGATGGGATGTCCTATTCATATTCTACAAGGTGGTCTCGATGCCGATGTCCCGCCAGCTCATGCCCTGAAACTGGCCAGCCAGTTGCCGTTGGATGATGTGGTTCTGTCCATGATACCGGGTGGAGATCACAGGCTTTCGCGCCCAGAAGACCTGCATCGGCTGATGTGCAGCATCGACACCTTGCTGGAATGATGTAAAAACTGGCCCTGTCAGGGGATTCCACCATTGACGGATGAACCGCTTTACCCCTATAAGGCGCGCCATATGGTGGCAATAGTGATTGCCGCCCTTTTCGTTTTAATCACCAGGTGATGAATGACTGCCGGAATGGCCAGTCTGAGTTGCCCTATGCAAATAGAGGGGCTCAAGCCCATGGCTAATACACCTTCAGCCAAAAAGTCCGCGCGTAAGATCCTTGCACGCACCGAAGTCAACAAAGCGCGCCGCAGCCGTATCCGTACGTATCTGCGCAAAGTCGAGGAAGCCATTGCTTCCGGCATCAAGACTGACGCTGCAGCCGCGCTTAAGGATGTTCAACCTGAATTGATGCGCGCTGCGGGTAAAGGCGTACTGCCGAAAAACACCGCATCACGGAAAGTATCCCGTCTGGCAGCCAGAGTAAAAGCGCTCAGCGCTTAAGCTTCCTTGCCGAACGGGTTTGGGATGCAGCTCAGCCACAGCTGATGCATGCCGGCTAAATAATTTTTGACTTTTGCCTGGTTTCAGAGCCAGTATCTTAAGTAGAAATTGTTGATACAATTACGGAAATGGCTCGCTCCAAGGCGGGCCATTTTTCGTTTCGGGTTTTGTGATCGTAAAACGCCTTTCGAACCCGCATCCACACAGCTTGAACTAAGTCATTGAAGACTCACGAAAAATCTTATTCGGCTATCAAGCCATCTTTTTTTGTTCATATATTTCAATATGTTACAGATTACCCCCAGTCCGATTTAGCCTGAAGATCAAGCGAATTGGCGATTCTGTTTTTGTCAACTATCCGGGTAAAAAATATTTTTGGAGAGATCGTCGCAAGCGGCCCGTAAGAGGCGCTTGACATAAAAAACATTGAGTCGCAAAGCCTTAACATATCGAGGATCGCAGTTGGCTCATCTGAATCCCGCAAGAGGTTAAAAAAAGCCAAAAGAATCTTGCGTGACTCGGCTTGCAGAGGCAAAAATCAATGTGTATCTTCCGGTTATCAACAGCGGTACACACACTCTTGTTCAGAGTGTTTCCAAGTAAAATAAGTTCCTGATTGAGTATTCACAATGCGCTATCCCCATTTATTGGGTTTTGCGCAAGCGGTATTTTTTTGCCTTATGACAGAAAACTATCCGGCTTGAGTATTGATCAGATCTTAATTTTGATTGTGCTTGCGAGATGCGGTTTTGAAAGGCTTATTCGATCCTTTCGTGTTGATTGTCTGGCGTGCTGAGGCAGGATGTTATCCTGGCTTGGAAAAATCGTCGGGTGATATTTGATGACGGTGCTTGTCGGAGCACGCAGGAAAAATGCGCCAATGACGGCGCAGCAGAGATGTGGATTGAAATGACTGACACTAAGAACAACAACCCATCAACGTCTTCCTCCGATGATCCGCGCCTCAGCAATCAGACAAACAGGCTTTCAGAAAGCGCCATACGGGATGCCGTGAATGCCACGGGCTATGCCGGTGATGTAGCAGCACCCTATGCCTATGCCGCCCTGTCCAGCAACGCGGTCATTGTTGACGTGCGCACAATTGCAGAATGGAACTTTGTGGGACTCCCCGCTTTGTCTCCCGAGCAATTGGTGGTGTGTGAATGGCAGGCCTATCCCGACATGCAGCGGAACCCCGGGTTTGTTGCCAAGGTGAGTGAAGAGGTTCTGGCACGCAGCAGCGCAAAAGCTCCAGCAGATGCGCCGGAGATTTATTTTCTGTGCCGGTCTGGCGCGCGCAGCCGATCGGCTGCGATGGCCATGACGCAGGCTGGATTTCCAAAATGCTTCAACATCCAAAACGGGTTTGAGGGGGATCCAGACGCTGATGGACATCGCGGCATCGTCAATGGCTGGAAGGTCGATGGTTTGCCGTGGCGTCAAGGTTGATTGGGGACGAGGTTGAGTGAGGACGGGTTGACTGACAGCGGGATGATCGAAGGCGACTGCCCGAAAGACGAAATGAACTCAGAGAAGAGCAGACCGAATAATGGGCGAAGATGAACGACACACGCGTGATGGTGCAGAAGAACTTTTGGGCGAATTTGGGGGCGATATGAATGGCACGGGCGATGCCGAAGGGCAGCAGATGAGTCTGCAGATCAAAACAGACGAAAGGCCATATAATGGCCCAACAAAACTGGCGTCTTTAGACGCAGGGGAAGAGGCGTCTCACAACGCCGAACAATCATCGTGCTCTTCCAATTCGAAGACACTTACCAACACCGCAGCCAAACAGGCCCACCCCACTATGACCGATCAGACTGACTGTGACCACACAGACGAAGATCTACAGGAAATCTGGCAGCGGATATTGGTTCGCCTGCGTGCCGAGCTTGGTGAAGATGTCTTTACATCCTGGTTTTTGCGCGTTGAGCTGGAAGACATTTCCGGTGGTGTTGTTACTCTGTCTGCGGCAACACGTTTTCTGCGCAACTGGATCATGGCGCATTTCAAGGAAACTCTGATTGGCTTCTGGAAGGATGAGATCGGAACCGTTTACAAGCTTGATGTGCGCGTTCGCAGCGCATTGCATGTTCAGGCGCAGGGCGCCGGCCTCAAGGCTGGTGATCAACAAAATGCACAGGGCGGGAAATCCGCAGCAGCGCGTCGTCTGGCAGATATGCGTGTCAGCCCGTCACATGTGGGCGACCAGCGTGGCACACGGTTCGAAACTGGTGCACGGACCTATAAAACGGCAAAATCATCCGGTGTCGCATCAGGCGCACAGGCAGGATTTGGCGGCCAGGGCGGAATGGCCATTACCGGCAATTCTCTCTCACTGGTGCAGTCACTCAGCAGTGCCCTTGATCGGCGTTATGTGTTTGACAATTTCTGTGCAGGGGCCGCCAACAAAGTAGCATTTGAAGCAGCCCGCGCCGTTGCCATGGCGCTGCCCGGTGCGCCGGTTCTTTATAATCCGCTCTATCTTCATGGCAGTGTTGGCCTTGGTAAGACACATCTGTTGCAGGCCATCGCCAATCAGGCTGCCAGCACCGGAACGCGGCAGGTGGTCTATCTGACTGCTGAGCGGTTCATGTCCAACTTCGTTCAGGCCCTGCGCAGTGAACGGGCCCTGCAGTTCAAAGAGCAATTGCGGGCGATTGATCTGCTGCTGATTGACGATATGCAGTTTTTGACCGGAAAGGCGATCCAGCAGGAATTCTGCCATATGCTGAATGCGCTGATTGATGGCGGCAAACAGGTTGTCGTTGCCGCTGACCGTCCGGCATCAGAGCTGGACGCCCTGGAAGAACGGGTGCGCTCACGGCTTCAGGGCGGCGCTGCCGTTCAGATCGATACGCCTGATACCCAGTTGCGCCGGGATATTCTGACACGTCGTTGCCAGACTGTTTCGCTCAATCATCCAAGCATGGAAATCAGCGATACAGTGCTGGATTATGTGGCCAATCTGATCACCACCAACGGACGTGATCTGGATGGTGCACTCAACCGGCTGATCTGTCATGCACAGACAAGCCGCGAACCTGTGACCATTGCGATCGCCGAAAAGGCTCTGGCGGATTTGCTGGGTTCACGTGAACCCCGGAAAGTACGCATTGAGGACATTCAGAAAATTGTCTCTCAGCACTACAATGTGTCACGCACTGATATGCTGTCGGCCCGCCGCACAAGGACGATCGTCCTGCCGCGCCAGATTGCCATGTACATTGCCAAGAATGTGACGCCCCGATCTCTGCCCGAAATTGGTCGGCGGTTCGGAAATCGCGATCACACCACAGTTCTGCATGCGGTCCGCAAGATCGAAGGCCTGTTGCAGACTGATAAGAAGCTGAGCCAGGAGATTGAATTGCTGCGTCGGCTTGTTGAAGAATAAGACCTGTTCGAACCCCGTTCAAGGCTCATTCAGGATCGATTCTGGGCCGATTAAGCGACAAGATTGACGAGAAAACCGAATACCCCTTGCACTTTTGGCTTAGGCACGCCAAATTTAAACAAATCAAAGGCCTCCGTTCCAAGCGGAGGTCTTTCGTGTCTCTATTGCATTCTATTTATCGCTTCGTATCTTGTGTTTATGTTTTGAAAATCGGTTATCTCCATGAAAGCCACTCTGGAACGCTCCCATCTGCTGAAATCGCTTGGTCATGTGCATCGGGTGGTCGAACGGCGCAACACCATTCCCATCCTGTCCAACGTGCTGATCAAAAGTGCAGAGGGCAATGTTGAGCTGAAAGCCACTGATCTGGATCTGGAAGTTGTGGAACATGTGCCTGCAATGGTGGAACAGACCGGCGCAACCACAGTTCCCGCACATATTCTGCATGATATTATTCGCAAACTGCCTGACGGCGTGGAGGTCAGTCTCGACACGTCAGGTTCTGACGGCACTATGGCGCTTACTGCCGGGAAATCCCGCTTCACACTGCAGATGCTGCCGGACAGTGAATTCCCCGACATCACGGCCGGCGAGTTCAGTCACACATTTTCACTGGATGCGAAGGAGTTTAAAAAGCTCATTGATCGCACTCAGTTTGCCATCTCGACCGAAGAAACCCGGTATTACCTCAACG
>CAZOCA010000071.1:4709-9205 GCA_964578105.1 uncultured Pararhizobium sp. | reverse complement strand
GGATGAAGTGGATGCTCCATTGGATGACGCAAACGTCGATCGTTTTTGTTCTCTCGTTGATGAAATGAGCCGGCAGACAAACACACGATTCGTTATTGTCACCCATAATCCCATCACAATGGCACGCATGGACCGTCTATTTGGCGTAACAATGGCCGAACGTGGGGTATCACAACTGGTTTCAGTGGATTTGCAGACCGCAGAAGAGTACCTTGAAGCCAGCTAATGAGCCAAAAAAAGCGTCGATATCGCCCGCTTGCTCGCTATTGCAGCAAACTAATCGTCGCATCTGTTCGTAACAAACCTTAAAAATTCATATTTTTCAAAAACTTAAGGTACTTTCGCCAATGCTTGACAGTGACAGGAGGCACAACTATGTTGCGCTCGAATTTGGCAGAAATTCTGCGAGAACGGTATGAGTGCGCAAAATCGCCCTGAAGACCCGGGTGAGCAAACAAATACTGACCTCGATGCCCGGTTGGATCAGTTGAAATCACGGCTCGATCGTGAGGACAGCAGAAAAAGCCAGAAGGCCGAGCAGTCCAGATCCGGTAATTCGGAATTGGGGCAAGGCCTGAAGCTAGGTGCAGAGTTTGTATCTGGTATTCTGGTTGGGGCAGGACTTGGATATGTGATTGATGGCTGGTTGGGCAGTTCGCCCTTTGGTCTCATCATATTTCTGCTGCTTGGTTTCGCTGCCGGGGTGATGAACGTTCTGCGTTCCATCGGTGCGGTAGAGAAGCCATTCGAAAAACCACGAGACGGCTCGAATAAGGGCTGATTTGTGACTAAAGAGTTAGAAAATTAAAGGCTGAGATCTGTGGCAAACGATCCTATTCATCAGTTTCAAATCTCCAAACTTGCACCCTTGGGTGAAGTGGGTGGGGTGGAATTTGCCCTGACAAACTCCGCGGTCTTCATGATCGCCACAGTCGCTGCCATCGCAGCATTTCTCATGCTTGGGTCAAGCAGCCGGTCATTGGTGCCAGGACGTTGGCAGTCCATGACTGAAATGAGCTACGAATTTGTAGCCAAGACCTTACGAGATGCCGCCGGTTCGGAGGGGATGCGTTTCTTCCCGCTGGTTTTCTCTCTGTTTGTATTTGTTCTGTTTGCCAATCTGTTTGGCATGTTCCCGTACTTCTTTACCGTCACAAGCCACATCATCGTGACATTCGCGCTGGCAATGTTGGTGATTTTGACAGTCATTGGCTATGGCTTCATGCGCCATGGGTTCGGATTTCTTAAACTGTTTGTTCCAAGCGGCATTCCTGCCATTCTGATGCCGTTGGTTATTGCGATTGAGGTCATTTCATTCCTCTCGCGTCCGATCAGCCTGTCTGTGCGTTTGTTCGCAAATATGCTGGCTGGTCACATCACCCTCAAGGTGTTTGCGGGCTTTGTAACAAGTCTGTCAGCAATGGGAGCAGTTGGGATTGTCGGTTCCATTCTTCCGCTTATCATGACCGTCGCGCTGACAGGTCTGGAATTTCTCGTGGCCTTCCTACAGGCCTATGTCTTCACTGTTTTGACCTGCATGTACCTCAATGATGCGGTTCATCCTGGTCACTAATCTTCAACCCAATTCCGGTCTTTTTAGATGACGACCGGCATAAACTAACGCTTAAGGAGCATTGAAATGGAACTTGCAGCAGCACAAGCAATCGGCGCTGGTATCGCATGCCTCGGAATGGGCGGCGCAGCTATCGGTCTTGGCCAGATTTTTGGTAACTACCTTTCTGGCGCACTTCGCAACCCGTCAGCAGCAGATGGCCAGTTCGGTCGTTTGATCTTCGGTTTTGCCGTGACAGAAGCCCTCGGCATTTTCTCTCTTCTGATCGCTCTTCTGCTGCTCTTCGCGTAAGCAAAGACTTCAATGCGGCGGGTTCGCCCGCCGTATCCAGAGCTTTTTAGGAGTAGAAGACCGTGGCCACCACAACACCAGAAAATGGTGCAGAAGCGGCAGGATCGTTTCCCCCGTTTGATCCATCAACCTTTGGGTCCCAGTTGTTATGGCTGGCGATCACGTTTGGTGTGCTCTATTGGCTGATGTCAAAAGTCGCTTTGCCGCGTCTCAGCGACATCCTTGAAGTTCGCCGTGATCGGATCATGAGCGATCTTGATGAAGCGCAACGGCTCAAAGACGAGTCTGAGGAAGCAATTGCTTCCTATGAACAGGCTCTGGCCGAAGCGCGCAAGAAGGCTCATGACATTGCACTTGTCGCGCGCGACAAGGCACAAGCCCAAGTGGATGCCGAGCAGGCCAAGGTTGATGCCGATCTTGGCGTAAAAATGGCTGAAGCTGAAGCCAGCATCGATGAGACCCGTAAGCAGGCCATGGCTGAAGTTTCGTCTATTGCGACTGAAACAACAACTGAACTGGTCACTGTACTGATCGGAACGAAGCCAACAAAAGCGGCTCTTGAAAAGGCTGTTTCTTCGGCTGAAAAAGCTGCGTAGGAACTGACATGACGTTTGATGCAACCTTTTGGGCTCTTATCGGTCTGATCCTGTTTCTGGCCTTGATGATCTATATCAAGATACCGGGGAAAATCGCTGAAGGGCTGGACAAGCGCAGCGATGATATCCGCACTGAGCTTGAAGAAGCTCGGCGCTTGCGTGAAGAGGCACAGGCATTGCTGGCTGAATATCAGCGCAAGCAACGTGAAGCCGAGCGTGAGGCAGAAGATATTATCAGTCAGGCGCAGCGTGAAGCCAAAGCGATGGCCGCAGAGGCCAAAGCAAAGCTGGAAGCTTATGTCACCCGACGCCAGAAGCAGGCGGAAGACAAAATTGGCCAGGCTGAAGCTCAGGCAATTCAGGATGTGCGCACACGGTCTGTTGATGTTGCCATACAGGCAGCTGAGATCATTATCGCAGATAAGGTCAGCGGCAAATTGGCTGATGAATTGATTGGCAAGAGCATCAAGGATGTGGCTGCCAAGCTGAACTGATCTGACTGCTATATGAATTTTTAAAGGCCGGGTTTACCCGGCCTTTTTTATTGCCAAATTGCCGTTCACAAATCCCGTAGTGGCCTGAAACTGGTTCGATGATGTCGCGTGCCGCCCTTGGTTGTAATGGCTGTCCTGTGTTGCTCTGTGCCATAACCCATATGGGTTTCAAGACCATATCCAGGTGCGTCGCGTCCACAATTCTGCATCATCCGGTCGCGCATCACCTTTGCGATAATAGAAGCTGCCGCGATGGATTGAGACAGGCCGTCCCCCTTGATCACCGCACCGCCGGGGCAGGGAAGCCCATCGGGAACATCGCGCCCGTCGATGAGAACGCCGTCCGGCTGTCTTGGCAGTCCCTTGACAGCCTGCACCATGGCCCAGAGGGTAGCTGCTCGAATATTGATGTCATCAATGCGTTGGGGCGTTGCAGAGGCAATGCTAATATCGTGTGAGGTAATCAGGCTCTCAAACAGAACCTCGCGTTGGTTCGCTGTTAGTTTTTTGGAATCATTGAGAGCATCGGGAATATGCGCTGGGTTTAAAATGACTGCGGCTGTGACAACAGGGCCAGCCAGCGGTCCACGTCCGGCTTCATCGACACCGGCAATGGAAAACAGCTTCGGTGCAGCTTCCAAATCATCCTTGGGCAAATCTTTGAAAAGCGGCAGGCTGAATGCCGCGCCGTTGCGCTTAAACGACAGCAACTGACAGCAGGCCATAGCCTCGATAGCCATGTCGGGCTTTGCAGAGATCAGCCGATTTGCAGGGGCTCTATAGGGAGAATCGAAAAGACGCATCATCATGCGTGCGACTGTGTTGAAAAATCCCGACTGCCGCAAGATGAAGCCGCTGATATGTGCCAATTCTATCTTGAGTGATTCTGAGTAAAGCCATGCCTTGCTGTCAGCAGGCAATATCAAACAACGACATCTGATCATCCGCTTTTGAGGGAGGTGTAAACAAGTCAGTCCGCAGCTCAACACGCTTCGTGCCTATTTTCAGCCGTTGGCAGGCCTTTTCAAACCGCCGGCCAATCATCCACGCATAAGGACCACTGCCACGCATGCGTCGTCCCCATGTCGCATCATAGTCTTTACCGTCCCGCATGGATTTGACCAACGACATCACATGGCGATACCGATCAGGATAGTGGGCCAGTAGCCATTCACGGAAGATATCACGCACTTCCAATGGCAGGCGCAGCATCACATAGCCCGCCTGATCAATGCCGACGGCCTTGCCAGCTTCCAATATGCGTTCAATCTCACTGTCATTCAGGCCGGGAATAATGGGCGCGACCATCATGGTCGTTGGAATGCCCGCATCATGCAGTGCCTGAAGAGCCTCCAGACGCTTGCTGGGGCTGGTCGCTCTTGGCTCCATGGCCCGCGACAGCTTCTTGTCCATTGTCGTCACCGACAAGGCCACCTTCACCAGACCCTTCTCAGCCATTCGGGAAAGAATGTCGATGTCGCGGGTGACCATGGCGGATTTGGTGACAATCCCAACTGGATGATTGGTCCGTTACAACACTTC
>CAZOCA010000071.1:306-4699 GCA_964578105.1 uncultured Pararhizobium sp. | reverse complement strand
CAATCGGCTGATAGGGATCAGTGTTTGTGCCAATAGCGATGACTTTTGGCACGTATTTGGGATCAGCCAGTTCCTGTTCCAGCAAAACAGCCGCATCAGGTTTGGCAAATAAACGCGATTCAAAATCCTGTCCCGGAGACAGGCCCATATAAGCATGGCTTGGCCTTGCAAAACAGTAGGAACACCCATGCTCACAACCACGATAGGGGTTGATTGAGCGATCAAACGAAATGTCTGGTGACTGGTTGCGCGTGATGATGCGCTTTGGATGCTCAACCTGGACATGGGTTTTCAGTTTTTCCGGCTGCTCGTCCAGATCCCAGCCATCATCAACGGCTTCCCGCTGTACAGCTTCAAACCGGCCACTGGCATTTGTCAGTGCACCTCGACCCTTTTGCGGATCAAACTGCACACCAATGCGGGCAGTGTCGATACCAATGATTTGTGTTCTGTTCTCCATATCCTCAAGATATAGCAAAAACAGAACAAAACAAGAACAAAATTGATGCAGAACCTACGATGCGGAAAAACGTCGTAAAATCAGGTGCTTTGAAGCTTGCTGCGTTTCAAATGTTCGTCCAGCCGCGGCAGAATTTCTACGAAATTGCAGGGCTGATGCCGATAATCGAGTTGATAAATCAGAATTTCGTCCCAGGCATCCTTGCAGGCACCTGATGAACCGGGCAGGGCAAAAATATAGGTGCTGTTGGCAACGCCGGCTGTCGCGCGGGACTGGATGGTAGACGTGCCTATTTTCTCAAAACTTACACGATGAAAAACATGGGAAAATCCATCCATATGTTTCTCAAACAATGGCGTCAGAGCTTCCGGAGTGACATCACGACCGGTAAAACCGGTTCCGCCAGTGGTTATGATGACGTCAATATCGCGATCAGCAATCCATTTGGACGCCTGCTTCTGGATTTGACCGATGTCATCTTTGCAGATCGCTCTGTCAGCCAATTTATGCCCGGCGGCCTTTAGCCGCTCAACCAGCACTGTGCCTGAGCGGTCTTCGGCAAGTGAACGTGTATCTGACATGGTCAGCACGGCGATCTTGAGAGGAATGAACTCTTTCGACAAATCGAGTCGGGACATAATGATTCCTGATTTAAGCGGTGTCAGACGGCAGAATGCCTTTTTCGACAGCGGCTTTCCTGAGATTCAGAAAATCCCGCCAGACCAATCGCTTCTGAGCCGGCTGACGCAGCAAATAAGCCGGGTGCAGCGTGGGTAACACGGGGATTTCAGCTTTGGAGTAGCTGCGCCATTTGCCGCGCAGTTTTAAGATGCCATCTGTCGTTTCCAACAGGTTTTTCGCAGAGGAGGCGCCGAGAAACACCAGAAGATCGGGGTTCATAAGCTCAATCTGGCGTGTGATGAATGGCTTGCACAGTTCCATTTCAGCATTGGTCGGGGTACGATTGCCGGGTGGTCGCCAGGGCAGGACGTTGCCAATATAGACGTTTGTTCGATCAAGGCCGACAGCCGCCAGTATTTTATCCAGAAGTTGTCCCGAGCGCCCCACAAATGGTTTGCCTTGCAGATCCTCATCGCGTCCGGGCGCTTCGCTAACCAACATGATACGAGCATCCCGGTTGCCATCTTCGAAAACGGTATTGGTTGCTGTTTTTTTCAGGCCGCAGCCCTCATATTCGGTCAGAAGTGCCCTCAATTCATCAAGCGATGCAGCCGAAGCTGCCCGTGCTTTGGCTTCCTGAATATTCGCGTCATGCGATTTGGTTTCAGCTGCGGGCGGAGTGAAAGCAGGGGACGGTGTCGCAGCAGCAGACGGTTGCACCGGGTCTGGCTGCATGACCACAGCAACAGGGTCAGCTTTTTGATTGGGGGCCACAAGACGATTATGCGGGGTTTCATCCAGCGCCATATCCACACCGGCATCGGCGTAGAATTGCAGAACCTCTTTAAGCGTTTCAGTGTGTTGCATCTGCCTGTTTCTGCAAAAAGCCGGAAAACCAAGTTCATTCTATACACCAACTGAAAACCCGTGTCCTGCCGCTTGGCGACAGATGTCGCTGGAAATTAGCGTGGATTCTGGGTAGATGGTGCTCTAACTGGACTCACTTGAGATTTGACCCTGGAACTGACACTTATTTGAAAATGCAGGAAGAATGGCATTTTGAAAGGCGACAAGCATGACTGAGAGCACTGATGCAATGACGGAACCACGCGAGAGCATGGAATTTGATGTCGTGATTGTCGGTGCTGGCCCGGCCGGTCTGTCGGCGGCTATCCGTCTGCGACAATTGGCGCTTGAAGCCGGTAAGGATGATTTTTCAGTGGTGGTGCTGGAAAAAGGTGCCGAAGTTGGTGCCCACATTCTCTCGGGAGCCGTGATAGACCCGATTGGTCTGGATGCTTTGTTGCCAGAATGGCGCAAAGAGGAAACCCCTTTGAAAACGCCCGTCACAGAAGATCGTTTCATGTTTATGGGACCGTCGGGGTGCATTCGTCTGCCAAATTTCCTGATGCCGCCACTGATGAACAATCACGGTAATTTTGTAGCCTCGCTCGGAAATGTCACACGCTGGCTTGGCGAGAAAGCTGAAGCGCTCGGCGTGGAGATTTACCCAGGATTTGCAGCTTCTGAAATTCTCTATGACGAAAATGGCGCAATGCGTGGAGTCGCCACCGGAGATATGGGGATTGGCAAGGATTGCACGCCGAAACCATCTCACGAGCGCGGTATGGAACTGCTTGGCAAATATGTCTTGATCGCAGAAGGCGTGCGCGGATCTCTGGCAAAGCAATTGATTGCAAAATTTGAATTGGATAAGGGCAAGGAACCGCAGAAATTCGGCATTGGCCTTAAGGAATTGTGGGAAGTAAAACCGGAACATCACAAGCCCGGCCTGGTGCAGCATTCCTTCGGTTGGCCGCTCAACAACCGCACAGGCGGAGGTTCATTCCTGTACCATCTGGAAGACAATCAGGTGGCAGTCGGCTTCGTTGTCCATCTGAATTATAAAAACCCATACCTTTCGCCATTTGAAGAGTTTCAGCGCTTCAAGACACATCTGGCCATTGCACCCACTTTTGAAGGTGCCAAACGGCTGTCTTATGGCGCACGGGCCATCACGGAAGGTGGCTGGCAAAGCGTACCAAAATTGTGCTTCCCCGGAGGCGCGCTTATTGGGTGCTCTGCAGGGTTTGTAAATGTGGCCCGCATCAAAGGCTCTCACAATGCGGTCCTGTCTGGTAAAATGGCGGCAGAGCATGCTTTTGAGGCCATTGCAGCAGGTCGCAGTCAGGATGAACTGACGGGCTATGAAGAAGCCTGGCGCGGTTCAGATATCGGCAAAGATTTAAAACGGGTCCGCAATGTCAAACCACTCTGGTCTCGTTTTGGCACCATGCTGGGCATCGCCATTGGCGGCCTTGATATGTGGACCAATACATTGGGGTTCTCCTTTTTTGGCACACGTAGTCATGGAAAACCCGACCATGCCACTTTGGAGCCCGCATCAAAGCACAAGAAAATTGTGTACCCAAAACCGGATGGTGTGATCAGCTTTGACCGTCTGTCATCTGTGTTTTTGTCAAACACCAATCATGAGGAAGATCAGCCAAGCCATTTGAAGGTCAAAGACTTGCCGTTGCAGAAAACCAGTGAGCATGATGTGTATGCTGGACCGTCAAACCTTTATTGCCCGGCAGGCGTTTATGAATGGGTGGAAGAAGGCGGCGAACCAAGCTTTGTGATCAATGCTCAAAACTGCGTTCATTGCAAAACCTGTGATATCAAGGATCCAAATCAGAACATCAACTGGACAGTACCAGAGGGTGGAGGCGGCCCTGTTTATCCAAATATGTAGCCCAAGCAATTGTCATTGCAGGGATATCCCAGTTGGTCGTACTGGTGCGAAACAGCGATGTTGACTTGATGCCATCCCTAAACATAGATTTCGCCATGATTACAATGAACAAATCTGATGCGTTCATCGCGTGCGTGCCTTGGCACGTCGCTTTCGCGCGCCCATGAACTCCTTGAACTCTGATCTTGAAAATTGGGGCTGGAACAGCTTTTTTGCAGAACAGTTGGCAGAAAACCCTGCGGGCATCCCAGTCAGAGTTGTTGAGGTTCATCGCAGCGGCATTCGCATTGTCGGCCCATCAATTGATGAACAGATTCCGCGTTTCAGCACCACTCAGGATGACGAAGAAAGTGTTGCCACAGTAGGAGACTGGCTGCTCCTTGAGGAAGCAACGCATCGACCCATAAAGCTGCTGACGAGACGCAGCCTGTTTCATCGTCGAGCACCGGGGAAAGCTCGAAAGCTGCAATTGATCGCAGCAAATATCGACACCTTGTTCATTGTCACATCCTGCAATCAGGATTTCAACATAGCACGCCTGGAGCGCTATCTGGCGC
>CAZOCA010000071.1:0-296 GCA_964578105.1 uncultured Pararhizobium sp. | reverse complement strand
GGTGAAGCCGACGTGTTGCCTGTCATCATCCTGACCAAAGCCGATCTGGCACCATCACCTGAGGAGTATCTGCTCGCTGCCGGCAATCTTGGCGACGATCTGCAGATTGAAATTGTAGATGCACGCAGCGCCGAAAGCGTTGCACGCCTGGCCAAATGGTGTGGCCGTGGGCAAACAGTCGCTCTGGTTGGGTCCTCCGGGGTCGGTAAATCGACCCTCGTAAACGCACTATGCGGGAATGATCGCGCTGCAACAGGTGCTGTGCGTGAAGGGGATGACAAGGGCCGGCATACGAC
>CAZOCA010000070.1:0-9278 GCA_964578105.1 uncultured Pararhizobium sp. | reverse complement strand
GATCAATTCTGTCCATACCATCCTCGTTGAGATGTCAAAGTGAGCCTCTCATACAGGAACCTTGGTTCTACTTCCAGCGGCATTACCGCGGACCAGACTCAATCGGGAGATCAGAGCGGCTCTCATCAAGAATGCGCGTTATCTGCTGGCGCAGAACCGGAAGCTGTTCCTGTTCGAACCACAGGTTCTTTTTGATCCAGGCATTGTTGCGCCAGGATGGGTGCGGCAGCGGCATAATGCGGGGCGTATCTGTTGGATGCTCGCGATCATACCAGTAGTCCCGCCAGGCACCGACCGTCTCTGTCAGCGTTTTTTTCCTGTCCGCCCCCAGATGGTAGGCGATGGCATACTGCCCGATCGTCAGGAGCAACTCGATTTGTGGCATGCTGGCAAACAAATCATCGTGCCATTGGGCCCGGCATTCTGGCCTTGGCGGCAGATCCGATCCTTTTTCATTCTGGCCGGGAAAGCAGAACCCCATCGGAATTATGGCAATTTGTGCTGGGTCATAGAATGTTTCATGGTCCAGCCCGAGCCATTCTCGCAGGCGATCGCCCGATCGGTCTGTAAATGGTTGCCCGGATTCATGCACGCGCGTGCCCGGTGCCTGACCACAAATGCAGATACGGGCCGTTTGAGATACCTGTAAAACCGGTCTTGGCGCATGTGGCAAAGGTTTGCGCAATGGCTGCTCAACACAAATGCGACAAGCGCGAATGTCGCTCGAAAGTTGGCCCAGGGAGCTCATACTCAATAGTCCGTTCCGTGAATCCGCCGCCAGTCTTCTGGTTGCTCAAAATCCAACGCCCAGAGCCCTCGACCTGCGAGTGCCGCCAGAACTTCAAGGGCCTTGTAGTCTCCATAGGAGACAGCCCAGCCATCATGCACCATTTGCGCGTTAAGCGTTGCCTGCTCACCAGCGGTCACCAGAGCACCTCTGACCGGGTCACTATTGGTGTTGCCACGACAAACTGCAAGCTGACGCCCATGCTTGTCAGTGCCATGATCGGCACAGGACACAGGCGCGGCAGCCACCAATTGAGCCAGATGCTGTTTTGCCAGCATACCACATTGTACGGCCCTTCCATCGCGCAGACATGTCTGCTGCAACTCCGGGGCGTCGATGCCGACCAGACGCAAGCGCGTTTGGCCAATTGCCAAAGAGTCGCCATCGACAACTCTTAGAGATGAGCCGAATGGTTCATAGCTTTCATCCTCAAACCATAGGACCAGCATAGCAATAATCAGGATAAAACCTGCCGCTTTGACCAGATCCCAAATTCTCAAAAGACAAGCCCTGTTTCGGTCTGGTTAAATGCCGTCCTTGTCGGACACACCGGCCTGGTCGAAGGTTGCCATTCCCGAATGGACCGCAGCAGCTGATTTGACAATACTGGCTGCAACAGCGGCGCCACTCCCCTCGCCCAAACGCATGTTGAGGTTCAGCAATGCCGTTTTTCCAAGCCGCTCAAGGACAGCCGCATGTGCCTGTTCATCCGAAACATGGGAAAACAGGCAGTGATCAATCGATGCGGGACTGACAGAATGCAAGATGGCGGCTGACGCTGTTGCGACGAAACCATCGACAATCACTGGTATACGCTCTACGCGCGCTGCCAACATGGCCCCACACATGGCAGCAATTTCACGCCCGCCAAGCCTCCGCAGAACTTCCAGCCCATTTGACTTGCTGACGCCTGCCCGCCCGACAGCGCGGCGCACAGCATCCGTCTTACGTTGCAAGCCCGCTGCGTCAACGCCAGTGCCAACGCCAACCCAATCTTCAGGACGACCGCCGTAAAGCGCGTAGAAAATGGCCGCCGCCACGGTCGTGTTGGCAATTCCCATTTCGCCGATACACAGCAGATCCGTTCCTCCAGCGATAGCCTCCATGCCGAATGCCATGGTTGCTGCGCAGGTCTTTTCATCAAATGCGTCCTTCAAAGTGATATCCGGTGTTGGCAAATCCAATGCCAGATCAAAAACCTTGAGACCCAGATTATTGGCCGTGCAAAGTTGATTTATCGCCGCGCCCCCGGCAGAAAAATTCTCGACCATTTGTTGTGTAACGCTGGCAGGAAAGGCTGAAACACCTTGCTCTGCAATCCCATGATTACCGGCAAAAATGGCAACCAGAGGACGGTTCACTGCTGGCGGTGCCTTGCCCTGCCAAGCCGCCAGCCATTCCACGATCTCTTCCAGTCGCCCCAAAGAGCCAGCAGGTTTGGTCAATTTTGCGTCCCGTGCGCGCACGGCATCAACGGCCTCGGTCACAGGGCCTGGAAGTGAACGGATCAAATCCCTTATGTCTTCAAATGGAAGCGCTGTTATGGATGCACTCATGTGTCTTTAAGCCTATCGAATGATGGGGGCGGTCAGGCCTTAGGTGACATTGATATCTGATTCATGCTCATTGCCAACAATCTCATTCGATCTATAAAGCGCCTATGAGAAGACGCAAGGTGGCAAACAACATGAAACTGCGCCAAAATGAAGATGAACATGGCCCTGATGAAGGCGTTCTTGGGTTGCTGCGCGCGGTTCCCGGCGATTTTCTAGTCTGTCTGACCTTCTTCACGCGGCTGCCCGTCTTTCTGTCAGTTGACCACACACGGCCCATGTCCAGGGCTGCCCAAATGTTCCCGGCCACCGGCCTGATTGTCGGACTAATCGGCGCTCTGGTTCTGGCTTTTGGGGTGCTGCTGCAACTGCCTTACTATTTAATCTCCATCTTGGCGATTACAGCGATGATCATCACCACGGGTGCCCTGCATGAAGATGGGCTGGCAGATATGATCGACGGTTTCGGCGGTGGTCATGAACGTGAGCGCAAGCTGGAAATCATGAAGGACAGCCATATCGGCACCTATGGTGTACTGGCCCTGTTCCTGTCTCAAGGCATGCGGATGATTTTGATTGCATCCCTGTTGCCAAGGGGCCTCGCCGTTGCGATCACAGTTCTGCTTGCGGCACAGATGGTATCCCGCGGATGCAGCATGTTTCTTTGGGCTGGCCTTCCACCTGCCCGCAGCAATGGTCTATCCAAACAGGCAGGACAACCTCAACGCCGGGCGCTTGTGATGGCCGTGGTAACGACCTCCATCGCCCTGCTTTGTCTCTTGCTGCCAAACCTGAACATCATCGCCATTTTGTTCGCAACCGCGCTCAGCGGCCTCGTCAGCTATTTGATGATCCTGTTGTGCCGACGTCAGATTGGTGGACAGACCGGAGACACAATCGGTGCCACTCAGCAACTTTGTGACCTTGCTTTCATGACGGGCATTCTTATTTGTCTAGGCATTGCTAAGGAATTGCTATGAAATCACCCTGTGTCAAAGTCTGCCTGATAGATGAGCCCACCCGACAGTGCCTTGGCTGTGGCCGCACGCTGCGTGAAATTGGTGGTTGGGGCCAGATGAATGACGCTGAACGGGATGCCATCATGGAAACATTGCCGCAACGCATGGAGCATCTGTCGCAGGTGCCCAATTGAGCTATTTCTGGGCACTTATGATCGGCCTTGCAGCCCTCTTGATTGTGCTGGTTGTCAGGCATGATTCCGGTACTGTTCTGGGCCTCGACATTGGCAGCTTCGGGCGAATGGGTGTGTTGCTTGCCCTTCTGGCATTTGTCAGCGTCGGCGTATTCCGCGGGCTGCGCGCATCAGATGTTCTTAAAAATGCGCTGGTCTGGGTTCTCATCGCGCTGGCGCTCGTCACCATCTATTCCTTCAAAACCGAACTGCAGATGGTTGCGAACCGCGTGACCGGAGAACTTATTCCCGGCATGGCTTTGACCAGTGTCGATGGCAATTCAATTACGGTCAGCAGAGGGCGTAACGGGCATTTCTCGCTAAATGTTCAAATCGAAGGAACGCCCGTCGATATGCTGGTTGATACGGGTGCAAGCACAGTGGTGCTGACCTATGAGGATGCTCAAAAAGTTGGAATTGACGTAAGTTCACTGAGTTTTCAGTCACCGGTCGAGACGGCCAACGGCATGACCTTTTTTGCGCGTGTTGTGCTGGAAAGCATCAAAGTGGAAAACATCGAACTGGACACTGTTCGTGCTGCCATTGCCCAACAGGGAAATTTGAAACAGAGCCTGTTGGGGAACAGTTTTCTTGACCGCCTTTCCTCCTATGAATTTACGGGTTCACAATTGGTATTGCGCCCATAGAGGGGGCAGCGCCTGCATTTTGGAGCAGCCCGAAATGTCTGACACCTGATACATTTACGCATTTTATTTCCGAATTTATGTGTTACTTTTTCCCAAAAGGAGAGCTGAAAATGAAGAATCTTATTCGTAATCTGGCAATTGGATTGATGTGTGCCGGCGCAACGGTTTCGCAATCAATGGCTGAAGAGTGGCGTTTCAATAATTTCCTTCCAGAGACACGTCCTGAATCAGCGGAGTTGAATAAATTCACCGACGAGGTCAACGCGAAGCTTGGCGATACGCTGGCCGTCAAGATATTTGGCGGGGGTTCTCTGGGGCTGAAAAACACAGATGCGCTGCGCTTTTTGCCGTCCGGAGCCGTTGAGATGAGCCTGTTATGGGCAAATTATCTCGGTCGAGATGCCCCGGCCCTCAGTTCGGTGTTTATTCAGGGATCGATCGGAACGGTTGAGGAACTGGAAAAAGCACTCCCGACAGTGCGCGCCATTTACGAAGAAGAGTTTTCGAATTGGGGCGTCTCCTCGGTTGGATATGTCGCCATTCCCATGCTCTCCGTTTCCGTGTTCTGCCGCGATGAGCCTGTGCGCACAATTGAGGCTTTGAAAACGAAAAAGCTGCGTGTCTGGGCACGTGATCAGGTCGAGACCTTTACCCGCCTTGGGGTGTCAGCACAGATCATTCCACAGGAAGAAATGTATGTGGCGATGAAAACGGGCGTGGTGGATTGCGCACTTTATCCAGCGCTCTATGCAAGCACCGTATCCCTGCAGGAAGTTTCAAAATATGCGTCCTTCCTCTATCCGATGGCATCCGGTCCCTATGTGATCGGTGTATCAACTGATCGCTGGGCGGAAACAGATGATACCGTGAAAGAAGCGATTACGAGTTCTGCCGAAGATCTGTGGGATCGCACTAATCAGTATGATGATGATTTCGAGCGCGAATTGGCTGCACGGGAAGATATGGTTGCAGCTGGCATCGAATGGGGCGAAGATTTTCCGGAAGAAGACCGTGCTGTCTTTCTAGAAGCTGTGTCAGAAACCTGGGGCATTCTTGCTGAAGATGCAGGTGGCAATGCACCTGCCTATCGCCAGCGCGTATTGGATGCACTGGGTCGCTGATCTTAGAGCGATCATGCACCACATCGTCAGAAACCTTATACGGCAAGGGCTGGAAAAACTGGCCCTTGCCCTTGCCTCCATTGCTGTTCTTGGGATGGTCAGCATTGTTGCCATCATAATCACAAGCGTAATCATGCGTAAGTTTGCCAATTCGCCACTTCATATCACTGAAGAAGTGGTTGGACTGCTGTTGAGCGTATCTTTGTTCCTGGGATTGCCAATGGTGACGCTGAAGGCGAAGCATGTGCGTGTTGCACTGCTTGCCAACATGTTGAACAAAAAACTGCAAACTCATCTTCAAACCATTGCTTTGATTGTCGCAATTGGTTTCTTTTCCTGGCTGATCTACAAAGCCATTCCCTGGTTTGAATTCGGCCATCGGCTTAATCTGAAGACCGAAACCACACGCATTCTGCTGTACCCTTGGATGGCCATGTTGCCGCTCTCGCTCTCTGTCACCTGCGCCATTTTACTGGCAAGACTGCTGGGGGTCATCGACAGGGTTGAAGAGACCGAAGCTGAAATCAAACCCGGTTTTGTGCGCCATGAAGAGACCTCTTCCTGATGTTTTGGACCACTCTTATCGGCGTCCTGGTTGCCAGCGCTGGCACTGGCATGGCCCTTGGCGCCGCGCTCGGCCTGACTGGCATGGTCATTCTCTACTTTTTCTCCAATGGCGCGACGTCATTGGCGATTGATGCCATTTGGAGCGTCTTCAATTCGTTCACGCTCAGCGCCGTCCCCATGTTCATTCTGCTTGGCGAAATCCTGTTGCGGAGCGGCATCAGCGAAAAAGCCTATTCTGCTTTCACGCCAATGTTTCGCAAGATCCCCGGCGGCCTGCTGCATACCAATATCGCTGTGTGCACGCTGTTTGGCGCTGTGAGCGGTTCCAGTCTGTCGACTGCGGCGGCGGTCGGGTCTGTCGCTTATCCCGAAATGTCAAAACGTGGCTATGACAAGGATACCGTCGTCGGCAGTCTGGCCGGTGGCGGAACTTTGGGGTTGTTGATACCTCCCAGCCTGTCCTTTCTGATTTTTGGCGCGCTGACTGAAACCTCCATCGGGCGATTGTTTGCCGCAGGTCTGCTCCCCGGCCTGATGGTTGGTGGGCTGTTCATGCTGTATATTCTGGTGCGCTGCCTGCACGCCCCCCATTTGGCGCCGCGCAGCCCTGTTCCGGTTTCAGTCATGCAAACATTGAAAGGGTTCGGTCAGATATGGCCTTTGCTTGCGCTGATCTTTCTTGTCATTGGCACGATTGTCATTGGCCTTGCTACACCAACAGAAGCTGCCGGCGTTGGCGTCGTTCTGGCTGCGATCATTTCCTCTATCTGGGGTGATCTGACATTTCGCAAGCTGATCGAAGCCATCTACAATTCGGTGTTGCTGTTTTCTGCTATCGGGTTTCTGGTGCTTGGAGCCACCATCCTGGCCCAATCCGTCAGCGTTTTGGGTATCCCCCAGCAAATTCTGGAAGTCGTCGCCGAAAGCGGTCTTGGCACCCATAGCGTGCTGTTCACGGTCATTATCATCTATCTGATACTGGGCTGCTTCTTCGACGGTCTGTCCTTGATGATCATGACCTTGCCGGTTGTGTTTCCGCTACTTACGGGTCTTGGCTTTGATCCGATCTGGATCGGCGTCATCATCACAATTGTCATCGAAATTGGACAGATCACACCGCCGGTCGGACTGAACCTGTCAGTGCTAACAGCATTGACCAATAACGAAATCAGTCTTGGCCGGGTTGCCGTTGCGACTATCCCCTATTGGCTTATTCATCTGCTGGCAATTTTTCTGCTCACGCTGTTTCCGATGATTGCGCTTTATCTGCCTGGACTGCTTTTCTGAGATTGTCGATGGAGTGAGTATTGTGGAATTGAAACCAAAATTGTTTGGCCCCATCTGGGCGGAATATGATGGAAGCGACACGATCAAATTCAGCCATTCCAAACAGTCTGGGCCAGAAATGTCATTTGCCCAAAACTCGCCGGTAGACACGCTTCTGGCGTCACTGGGGCATTGCATTGTCATGTCAGTGCAATGGGCTGCAGCGCAGCGGAAAGTGGATCTGATGCCCTTTAAAGTCGAAGTTCTTGGAACCAAGGCTCTCGATGAACCCGGCCGCCTTCAGAGACTTGATGTAACGGTCATCGGAGCCGTTGTTGACGACGCCGGGCTTGGCGTGCGCATTTTGAAACAGGCCAAGGCAATCTGCACCGTCAGCAACAGTCTGAACTGTGACGTGACAGTGTCGCAAAAGGATTGAGCTGGCTTCGTCATCTTTAGGGTAACGCATTGAAAGATATTGACCTTACAGGTCGGGAGGTCCCGACGGATACCATGACAACACTGGCGATGCTGGAAAGCATTCCAGCCTCAGTCTATCGCCGTCTTCGACGCGAAACACCAATTGTACGTCTTGCAGCGCTGGGGCGTATTGTCTTCAGCAAAGCGGATGATACGCATCGGATAAAATCAGATACGGAGCATTTTGGTTGCTACGACACGACCACGCCGATGCAGCGTGCGTTCCGTGGTCACACATTAATGCGGAAAGATGGTCCGGAGCATTTGAGGGAACGCAACGCGATGGCTGGCGCGTTTACCGCTGACACCATCAAAAGCCACTGGCGACCAGAGTTTGAAAGCCTTGTTGATGAGCTTCTGGACGGATTGCCAAAACATGGCACTGTCGATTTGTTCACCGCGTTCGCCAGTCCACTTGCGGCCCGCTATGTGAAGCTGGTTCTTGGGCTTGAAAGCGCAACGGAAGCGCAGCTTCTTGATTGGGCACCAACTTTGATCCGAGGCGCAATGAATGCGCAGTTTCACGCTGATGTATTCGCGCGCTGCGATACAGCGAATGACGACATGGATGCGTGTTTCCGGGAAATGGCGCACAGACACCGCCAAACACCCAACAAGTCCGCCATGTCAGAAATGGTGAATGCGGATGAGCCGCTGCCATTCAGTCAGATTGGGACCAATATGCGGGTCTGTATTGCTGGCTCGTTGGTTGAAAGCCGGGATGGCTTTCTTTCCACGCTGATTGGCATTTTGAGTGATCGTGAACAGAAACAGTTTTGTGTGGAGACACGTGCCTGGCGCGCTGCCTGCGAGGAAGGACTGCGATGGATTGCGCCCATTCAGGCCAATGCCCGAGTGGTGCTCAAATCAACCGTAATACGCGGCTTTTGCATTCCCGAAGGTGAGACAATCATGGTACTGCAGGCTTCGGCTAACCATGATGAAGATATCTGGGATGAGCCGGACCAATTTGATGCACGCCGCACGATCAAACCCAATCAGACATTTGGAAACGGACCCCATAAGTGCCTCGGCTGTGATCTTTACAAGGTGTTGATTGCGGATGTGGTTCTACCCAAACTGTTTAAGCGGTTCCCTCAGATTTTGCTGGAAAACCCAACAGACATTACCTTCCACGGCTTTGCTTTTCGTGGTCCAATTTCCTGCTGCGTTCAACTTGGATGATTGCATCCCCGAAACGGCCCAAACGTTTTCTGATCGGGCCTCTTCCAAACTTTTAACCCGGTATCAAGCAGGCACGATCAGCTCCGCTTTATCGTGAATTCTCTGTTGCTCCGCAACCATGACGGCCAGAGCGGCCTCAACCACTTCTATGCCAGCATTTGGTTTGACAGCTTCGGTGCTGAGGATTTGCCGATAGCGGCGGGCGCCCGGCGCTCCATGAAACAGTCCGATCATATGCCGTGTGATCTGATGCAGCCGACCACCGGCCTCCAGATGCTGCTCGATGATTGGATACATTTTGCGAACGGCTCCATGCAGGTCTTCCGGCATTGCCGGGGCACCATAGATTTGGTGATCCACTTGGCACAGGATCGCAGGTTGATGATAGGCGACTCGGCCCATCATCACGCCATCCACATGCTGTAAATGATCTTCCGCCTCAGCCAGATTGCCAATGCCCCCATTGATGCCAATGAAGAC
>CAZOCA010000069.1:0-9298 GCA_964578105.1 uncultured Pararhizobium sp. | reverse complement strand
GGTCCCCAAGCTGCGGATTTGTGTTGCCGGTGATCATTTCCCTTTTGTCATATGCCAGCTTCTCGGCAAGCGCCCATGCTCAAGCGGTGGAGAGTTACCCGGCGCCTGTTCTGACGCCAGAACGGACTAGTGTCCTGCCTCAGGTGACCCTCGAAGGGTCTGACGATGCCACGCCTCTCGGTGTTGATCTGCGCGGAATTGCAATTATTGACAAGCGTCAAGCTGCTGCGCAGTCGGGCACGGCCGATGCGCCTATCGATCTGTCCCGCGCGGGGCCTTTGCTGCAGGATGCAGCTTTTGCCGCGCGTCTGGAGCCTTTTGTTGGCAAGCCGCTTTCCCGCAAACTGATCTTTGATATTCGCGCCGAGGTGACCCGCTATTTCAGGCAAATTAACCGACCGCTGGTTGCGGTGACCATTCCGCCACAGGAAATTTCAACCGGCGTTCTGCGTTTGGAGGTCTTGCCATTTCAGGTCGGAGAAAAACGCGCCGAGGGTAATATATGGACACCTGACGATCATTTGCTGAAGACAGTACGAAGCGCGTCCGGAGAAGAAATTGCAAGCGACGAACTGATCGAAGATATCAATTGGTTGAATCTCAACCCCTACCGCAAACTGGGTGTTGTTTTTGAACCCGGTGCCAAACCGGGCACGACGGACATCATTATTCGTTCTGATGAGCAAAAGCCGTGGTCGGTCTATGCAGGTTACCGTAATTCCGGCAGCCGCAAAGACGATCTGGACCGGCTATTTGCCGGGTTCAACATTGCCAACATCCCGTTCCTGGATGACCAGTTGAGCTACCAATTGACGGCCAGCCCGACCGTCATTGAATCGGGAGATATTTTCGATCTGGACGGTACCAAGGGGTTTCTGTCTCATTCGCTGAGCTATTTTGCGCCGCTGACATATTCGAATGGGTGGCGTCACAAGCTTCAATTGGAGGCCGGTTACATCCAGTCATTCAATGATTTGACCAGCCCGTTCACCCAGTTCAACCGCACGCTGCAGCTCTATGGCGAATATGCCATTCCGCTTAATTCACGCAGTTCGATTATTCGGGAATTTTACGGAGCCATTGATTTCAAGCAGCAACAGAATGATACGTTTTTTGCAAACATCCCGGTTTCCGAAACCACTTTGGACATTATTCAGTTTGTCGCCGGTGTCCGGGGTAACTTCACCACGCCGCTTGGTTGGTCCAAAGCGGATGCGGGCAACAAAAACCAAGCGCGGCGAACACGCGGGCAGGGCTCATTCGATCTCCGCTTTGTCGTCAGTCCCGGTGGTCTTGGGTCCAAGAACAGCGATGCGGCATTTGCGGCAGCCTCGGGCGATGCCGATGCATCCGCCAGCTATGTGTATCTTTACGGTTCTGTAAATCATGTCACGCCCCTGCCGCGTAAATTCAGCTGGGATACGGAAATCGCTTTCCAGGTCTCAAATAAAGCGCTGCCATCGTTGGAGCAGTTCTCTTATGGCGGATACAATTCGGTTCGTGGCTATCTGACCAACGAAGCTTCCGGTGACAATGGTATAATGCTGCGCAACGATTTGGTCTTCCCCGGATTTGAGCTGCTGGGTGCCAGTGGCAAGGTGAATGACTGGCTGACACCCTACGCGTTTGTCGATGTTGGCCATTCGACAGATCGGTCTGCAGGAACGACCTCAAATCTGGCCAGTATCGGTTTGGGATTGGATTACCAATTCCAATCTAATCTGAGTGCCACGCTGACCTACAGCCACATCCTGCGGGATGGAACTGAGACAGAAGCAGGTGACTCAACGGTTTTCGGGTCAGTGACGTCGCGCTTTTAACAAGGCAGTCCCAAACTTGCACCAGAACCAGTCTGAAAAATGAGGTGGATGCCATGAGTTGTTATGAAAACCTGCCGGGTCAACCAGCTAAGACACGGCATTTTTCGCGAGGTTCGATTTCATCTGTGATCAACCTATCTGCCATGGCGATCATGCTGTTCGGTTCAGTCATCGCATCGGCTTCAACAGGTGCGCAGGCTGCCGACGCACCCTCCAGCACAACAGCGACATATGAGGATTGGGTGGTGCGCTGCCGGTCGGTTCGTCTGAACACAGTGGCGTCCGGTTCACAGGAGGTTCAGCCGATTGCGCAGGAGGGTGAACCAGATCAACAACTCTGCGAGATGTTGCAGATCATCCGCGTCTCCGTGCCATCGGAAACGACCAGACCTCAGCCTCAGGTGCTGGCTGAGATCGCGATTGGCAGACTGCCTGGCAGCGCAACGTCCAAGATGGTGGTTCAAGTGCCCCTGGGGGTGTGGATTCGGGAGCCGTTGACGCTGAAACTGGCTCAGGACAATGCGAGCCTTGCCGAAGCTGTGCAAGATAATCTGCTGACCGCCAGCTTCTTTCGCTGCCAGGGCGCTGTCTGCCTCGCGGATTTGGATATGTCTAAGCTTCAGGAAAATGCATTGAAAGCCGCCAAGGTCGCGCAGCTGTCCTTTTACAATGGTCCCGATCAGATTCTGAATGTCCCGGTTTCCCTGAACGGCTTTGCAAGTGCCTTTGATCAGGTTCAGGATTGATCTCTCCATGGTTCGGCAAGGCGAAAACCGCAGATGTCGCAGCGTGTTTTCGAGCTTCGCCTTGATGGTAGTGACTGGGGTTGTGAGTTTTGCAGAAATCGGCGCTGTCCGTGCCGAATCCCTGTTGATTGAAAGATCCCACAGGCCGGATAAGCTCCCACCGACAGAGACATTTCTCAAACCATTGCCCTCACAGCTGGACAAGGCACCGGTCGGGCCAAAGCCAGCAGGGCCCGTTTGGAAGTCTGTTTTTCAGGATCAGTTCTGGCAGGTGGAATGTAGCAATGACCCGCAGGAAGACAGCCCTCCTCAAGAATGGGCCGTCAAAGCAACCCAGAAATGCCGCATGACCAACAATGTGCAGACCAGTGATGCTGACATCAGAAAAGACCCCTTCGCCATAAGCATGGAGCGGGTTCGTCTGCAGGGCGAATCCAGGACCGCCACTGTCGCGATTATACGAACACCGATGAACCTCTTGCTCCCGGGCGGGCTTACCTTGCAAGTTGATGGTGGCAGGACACAGCGTCTTGCCATTCGTTCATGCCATGTTGATTTGCAAACCGACAATCAGCCTCGCGATAATGGTGGCGATCATTTTGGGCAGAAAATCGAGGCCGTGTGCCTGGCGCCGTTCAGACTGACCGATGCGCTAAGGCGTGCGTTGCAGCGCGGAAACCAATTGAAATTAGGTGCTACATCACTGTCTGGCGACAAGATCGCACAGACGATCTCGCTGATCGGATTCACCAAAGCTCTGGCGGCCCTTCAATAGCTGCATCAGATCAGGGCGCTCTGCTTGAGGAACGCCAGCATGGTTGCTTGCTGCTTTCCGGTGAGCGGCCAGGCGGAGGGCGGGCGCGTTGGTCCGCAATCAAGACCGAGTGCCTGCAGGGCTGCTTTGACGCCGGTCACATTGGTGCCGTTCAGTTCTTCAGCACGTATGTCCTCAAAGGCGCGCATGCCCTTGATGAGCTCATTGGCTTTGACATAATCGCCACCATCTAGCGCTGCATGAATTGCAACAGAACGTTCCGGCCACACATTGATCAGGCCAGAGGTAAAGCCGCGTGCGCCGACCGCATAAAGCGGCGGAGCCCAGACCTCTGCAAGTCCGCAAACCCAAACGATGGATGGATCGCAAGCGGCAATGGCTGCACTCAATTTCAACGGATTCGGTGTTGCCCACTTAACGCCTTTGACACCCGGCAGGTCGCACATGGCTTTTATAGCGTCGATGCCAATCATGTCGTTCCGCAGATACAGCATCATCGGCAGGCCGCCACTCGCATCACTAACCGCTTTGAGATAGTCCAGAGTGCCGCGTGGCGCCACAAACGGGTCTGGTGGTTGGTGAATCATCAGCGCTGAAGCGCCTGCTTCGGCAGATTCTTTTGCAAGACGACATGCATCGCGGATACCACGACCAATGCCCGCCAAAAGCGGCGCCCGCCCGTTGACCAATTCTGCAACTGATTTCACCATGGCGCAGGCTTCATCAGTCGTCAGCGCATAGAACTCGCCTGTATTTCCATTGACGACTGGAATGTGCATGCCAGCGTTCAACGCGCGATCAATGATTGGCTTGAGCCTTTGTGGCGCGACGTTGCCATCAGCATCATAAGGCGTGACGAGAATGCCCGAAATTCCGGTTAGAGCTTTGTCGAGATTATGTGCCATCAATGTATATCCGGTTCGCCGGCGGCTGCTCCAAAGCCGCGCTCAAGAAAATCAAAATCACAGCCCTTGTCAGCCTGGGTCACATGTTTGGAGAACATGTAACCCCAGCCGCGTTCAAAACGCGGGGCTGGTACTTTCCATGTCGCTTTTCGCTGCGCCAGTTCAGCCTCATCTACCAGCATGTCCAGTCGGCGGTTCGGCAAGTCGAGCCGAACAATGTCGCCAGTCTTGAGCAGCGCCAAAGGCCCGCCGATAAAGCTCTCCGGTGCGACATGCAGAACACATGCACCATAGGACGTGCCAGACATGCGCGCGTCAGAAATGCGGAGCATGTCACGGTGACCCTGTTTGATGAGCGCCTTGGGGATTGGCAGCATGCCCCATTCGGGAAAGCCGGGGCCACCCAACGGACCAGCATTGCGCAGAACCAGAACGTGATCAGGTGAAACGTCAAGATCCTCGTCGTCAATTGCCTCTTTCATCTCCGGGTAGCTGTCGAAAACAAGGGCGGGGCCCTCATGCACATGGTACTTTGGATCGCAGGCGGCAGGCTTGATTACGGCCCCGTCGGGACACAGATTGCCCCGCAGCAAGGCAAGTGAACCTTCGGCGTAAACCGGATTGGAAAGCGGACGAATGACGTCATCATTGTAGACCACCGCGCCTTCCAGGTTTTCACCCAAGGTCTTGCCCGTAACCGTAAGCACCGAGGTATCAAGGCGTTCTTCCATCTGCTTCATCAGGGCACGCAGTCCACCTGCATAGAAGAAATCTTCCATCAGATAGTCTTTCCCCGATGGGCGAATGTTTGCGATCAGCGGTGTGACGCGACCAAGCTCGTCCAGATCATCCAATGTGAATTCCACACCGGCGCGGCGTGCCATGGCAATCAGATGCACCACGGCATTTGTCGAACAACCGGTTGCCATAGCAACGATAGCTGCATTGCGAACCGATGCATCATTGATGATTTTGTCGGGCGTCAGATCTTCCCAGACCATATCGACGATGCGGCGACCGCTGTCGCTTGCCATTCGTTGATGGCCTGCATCGGCTGCCGGAATGGACGAAGCCCCTGGTAACGTCAGCCCCATCGCATCGCTGATGGCTGTCATCGTTGACGCTGTGCCCATTGTCATGCAGGTGCCGACGGAGCGCGCTATGCCGCCCTGAATGCCGACCCATTCCTCATCGGTGATGTTACCGGCACGGCGTTCATCCCAGTATTTCCATACGTCAGATCCTGAACCCAGGATGCGCCCGGCATAGTGACCGCGCAACATGGGTCCCGCCGGCATGAAGATGAAAGGAACAGCGGCAGTAATTGCACCCATGACGAGGCCGGGTGTTGTCTTGTCGCAACCACCCAGCAGCACCACACCATCAAGCGGGTGAGACCGGATGACCTCCTCAGTCTCCATGGCCAGAAGATTGCGATAAAGCATCGAAGTGGGTTTTGTGAAGCTCTCATCGACCGACAGGGCAGGCATTTCGACAGCAAAGCCGCCAGCTTGCAGGACGCCGCGTCGGACATTTTCCACCCGCTCGGGAAAGTGACCGTGACAGGAGTTGAGCTCGGACCACGTATTCAAAATGCCGATGATTGGCCGGTCGCGATAATCATCTTCCGAATAGCCAAGTTGCATCATCCGTGATCGGTGCCCGAATGACCTGAGGTCATCGGGTGCGAACCAACGCGCGCTGCGCAATTCTGCGGCAGTCTTCTTTGTCGGGTGGTCTGGCATGGCCCCTCCTAAATCGATTGAGATTTATGTATGCGCATACATTTTATATTGTCAACTACAGCACTAATCATATTAATCCCTTGTATGCATGATCTTGACACGTAATTGTGAACCATGTCATGCAATGAATGCGAATACATAAACAGTTCATAGGGTGACCTGGATCTCGGGCTGTTTTTCAAATGGTGCTGCCAATGTGTGGCACAAACGGGAGGAATACCATGACTTTTACACGCAGAATGATTTTGTCCTTTGCGGCTGCGACGGTGCTGTCCGCATCATCCTATGTTGCGGTAGCACAGGAATTGCCACGCAATGTGCGCCTCGTGATTGGCTCGAAATCGACCGGTGGTGACACATATCAGAATTCGGCGATCGTCGCCGAGGCTCTGGCCGAGAAGCTGGGTATCAATGTGAAAGTTGATGCAGTTGGCGCGACCGAAGCATTCAAAGCGCTCAACCGCGATAGCCGCGGCACAACCCTGATGATTTTCCACGATCAGTCCTATCTTGGTAATCTGTATGGGGTGCAGGGATACGCAAATCCTTTTGAAGGTTACAAGATCGGACCAACGGTCGCGATCAATCCTGGCAACGCATATCTCGTTCCCAAGAGTTCAAAATACCAGTCCATGGATGACATTTTTGCGGCAGCCAAAGCCGGTGAAAAGGTGCGTGTAGCGATCCAACCCGGCGGCGTTTCCGAAATTGGGTTCTCCGCAATGAAGAACGCTGCAAAAGTGCTTTCACCGGGATCTGAAGCAAATATTGTTGCTGTTAATACAGGGTCGCAGTCAGACAAGAACCAAACCATGTGGGACGACCTTGCTGATGTGATAAACGGCTCCATTCAGGCCAATGAGCAGTTCACGCAACTGCCGGACGATGATCGCAAGGCAATGCGCTTTGTCTGGATCACAGCGCGTCCGGCAACCTTGGCGCAGGCACCCGCGCAAGGCATGGGCAACACCACACGTGACCAGATGTTGAAATTTGCGGACCCGGAAACGAATGTTCCTCTCAATGGCAGTGAAAACTTCACTTTCGACAAGGAATTCTTCTTTCTCTACAATAAGGGTATGGATGACGCGATCGTTCAACAGATTGACACGGCGTTGACTGAAATTTACGCCGCTGGCGAAATACAGAAACGCCAGAAGGAAGCCTTCTTCATTCCAAACTTCCTGCCGTCAGCCGAAGCGCTTGCACATCTCCAGGCCAAACGCTCAACATACGAACAGGTTATCAAAGACATCACTTCGAATTGATGCATAATCTCACTACGATAAACGCGGCCTTGTCAGGCCGCGTTTATCGCTCTCGGTCGCATGGAGGCGCGAATGGGTGAATTGACCAAGGTGACCATAGACTTTCAGTCGTCGCACCTGCTGTTTCCGATCATCATAGGCTGCGTACTGGCTGTTCTGGGGCTTGCTATCGTCATAAGGGAACGCAGCCGGATCACCACATCGGGCAGCCATTGGCGCCGAATTTTCACACAGATGGACAAGTTTCGATTTTTCGGAACCCTGGCACTGACATTGGCCTATTTCTCTTTAATGGTGCCAGTGGGCGACTTTTGGCCAAACACTGGCCTTGGCTTTTTGTTCTGTTCCATCCCCTTCGTCTTTCTCGCCGGTCTGCTGTTCATGCACGTTTGGACAGCGCGTTCAGTGTTGATCCTTGCAACGGTTGCAGTGTTGGTTCCGTCTTTGATCTGGTGGTTGTTCACTGAAGTCTTTTTCCTGACATTACCCTGAAAGGCGTGCCGATGCCGTTCTTCGAATTTATCACGCCGCTATTCCTTCTGCTCATTGTTGGCGGCACATTCGTAGGTATTGTTTTCGGTGCGATCCCCGGCATGACCGCGACCATGGCCGTGGCAGTCTGCCTGCCGCTGACCTATCCGCTTGGTCTGGAAAATGGCCTGGCCCTGTTGCTAGGCCTTTACGTTGGTGGAATTTCAGGCGGGCTTGTGCCCGCAATTCTTCTCAATATTCCCGGCACGCCCTCTTCGATCACAACCACCTTTGACGGTTATCCAATGACCCAGCGGGGGGAGGGCGAAAAAGCACTCAAAATTGGCATTTGTGCATCATTTGCTGGCGGCATCATTTCACTGATCGCCCTGTATCTGTTTGCGCCGGCACTGGCAGATTTTGCGATCCGGTTTTCCTATGTGGAGAAATTCCTGATCATCCTGTTCGCGCTCAGCGTCATGGGTGCGCTTTCCACCAACATGCTCATCGGTATCTTCTCCGGCTTTCTTGGTATTTTCATCAGCCTGATCGGAACCTATGATATTTCCTCCGGCGGAAACGGCAAACACCGGCTCATTCCCTCGGGCCTGGAATACTGGTTGGACAGTGGATTTTCGCTTCTACCGGTTCTCATCGGCATCTTCGGCCTGAGCGCAATCTTGCAACAGGCAGAGGCCGGTATGCCGCCCGGCCTGTCGCGCGATAAAGTCAGGATCGGCAAGTCATCGAAGTTCTCGTTTTCCATCTTCAAAGGGCAGGCCCTGAATGTGATCCGGTCATCCGGCATCGGAACATTCGTCGGGATTCTGCCGGGTGTTGGCGGCTCTGCCGCCTCCATTCTGGCTTACACCAACGCCAAAACCTTCTCCAAAAACCCTGAAAATTTTGGCAAGGGTGAACCTGCGGGCATCATTGCCTCCGAATCTGGAAATAACGGTTTAACCGGCGGTGCGCTGGTGCCGCTGCTATCGCTCGGTATTCCAGGAGATTCGACAACAGCATTACTGATCGGTGCATTTACCTTGCAGGGGATTCAGGTCGGGCCACTGTTTATCGGCAATAATCCGCAGACATGGACCGCGATGATCTTTGCGATGCTTATCGCCAACATCGTCATGTTCATGATGATGTTCTACGCAATCCGCTATGTCGCGCTGATCGTTACCATTCCAAAGCACATCCTGTTTCCCATCATCCTGATGATGTGCGTAATTGGCGCCTATACGATCAATTATGGCATCATGTTTGATGTCTGGACGCTTCTGATCTTCGGGATGTTTGGCTGGCTGGCGCTGAAAATCAGGCTGGAGATCGCGCCCTTTATCATTGGCTTCATTCTCGGCCCCTCCGCAGAAATCTATTTCGTGAAAAGTCTGGAATCCTTTGGCGATCTGTCGATCTTTTTCACCAAAAGCTGGATCGCGGTGTTGCTCTGGATTTTGATCCTGGGGTCAATTGCCGGGTCTGCCTTTATCAGCAGCAAGGCCAGGGAGGCGGAATAACATCGGTCTGGTTTTCCCGGACCGGATATTATACACAACCATCTT
>CAZOCA010000068.1:7675-9343 GCA_964578105.1 uncultured Pararhizobium sp. | reverse complement strand
CAATATATTCTTCAAGCTCTCCTTGTTGAGTTGCCCGAAGACGACCCGACGAAACAGCCAGAGCGCGTAGGCTGCCGACAGTATGACGCCCGTTGCAGCGAAGATCGCCACCCAGGTGTTCACCTTGAAGACGCCCATCAGCACAAGAAACTCACCGACAAATCCGCTCGTGCCTGGCAAGCCAACATTGGCCATTGTGAAGATCAAAAAGACAACTGCGTAAAACGGCATACGGTTGACCAGGCCACCATAGGCAGCAATTTCACGGGTGTGCATGCGGTCGTAAATCACACCAACACACAAGAACAGCGCGCCCGATATCAAACCATGAGACAGCATCTGAAAGATGCCCCCCTGCACACCTTGCGTGGTCATGGTGAAAATACCGATGGTCACAAAGCCCATATGCGCAACGGATGAATAGGCAATCAGTTTCTTTATGTCTTCCTGCATCAGCGCCACAAGCGAGGTGTAGATGATGGCAATGACAGACAGCGCATAAACCAACGGCGCGAAATCATCCGAGGCCAATGGGAACATGGGCAGTGAGAAACGCAAGAACCCGTAGCCACCCATTTTCAGCAGAATACCTGCCAATATGACCGAACCTGCGGTCGGTGCCTCCACATGGGCATCAGGCAGCCAAGTGTGAACAGGCCACATGGGCATTTTCACAGCGAAACTGGCAAAGAAGGCCAGCCACAGCCAGGTTTGCATACCGGCGGGGAATTGGTAGGCCAGCAACGTGGGAATATCGGTTGTTCCGGCTTCCCAATACATAGCCATGATGGCGATCAGCATCAGCACCGAGCCAAGCAGGGTGTAGAGGAAGAATTTGAATGACGCATAGACCCTGCGCGCGCCACCCCATACGCCGATGATCAGGAACATCGGGATAAGCCCAGCTTCGAAGAAGATGTAGAACAACACCAGATCAAGCGCGCAGAACACGCCGATCATCAATGTTTCCAACACCAGAAACGCGATCATGTATTCCTTCAATCGCTTGTCGATTGAAGTCCAGCTTGCCAGAATACACAGCGGCATCAGCAAAGTGGTCAAAATGACAAACAGCATGGAAATGCCGTCAACGCCCATTTTGTAGTTGAAGATGCCGTCAGCGAGTGCTGCATCTTCCACCATCTGGAAACCGGCAACTTGTGTGTCAAACCCTATCCAGATGAACAGAGATACGACAAAGGTTACAATGGTGGTCCAAAGGGCAACGTTGCGGATGTTGCGACGGGCAATGTCATCATCACCACGAACCAGCAGGATCAACAGTGCACCAACCAGTGGCAGGAAGGTGACGGTTGAAAGAATTGGCCAACTGCTCATCAGTTTGCCCCTCCGCTAAAGGTCATCCAGGTGATCAACGCGGCCACGCCAATCATCATTGCGAACGCGTAGTGATACAGATAGCCACTTTGCAATTTAACAACTCTTTGAGTTACGTCGGACACGCGGGCAGCAATCCCATTAGGGCCAAGCCCATCGATGAACCAGCCATCACCTTTTTTCCAAAGGAAGTAACCGATCCATTTGGCAGGACGGACAAAAATCACGTCATAGATTTCGTCGAAATACCATTTGTTCAAAAGGAACCGGTACAGAATGCCGTGCTCCTCAGCGAGACGCCGTGGCGTATCCGGGGACAGAATGTAGAAG
>CAZOCA010000068.1:0-7575 GCA_964578105.1 uncultured Pararhizobium sp. | reverse complement strand
AATGCCGTGCTCCTCAGCGAGACGCCGTGGCGTATCCGGGGACAGAATGTAGAAGTAGAACGACACCACAAATCCAATCACCATTGCAAAGAATGGCGACCAGACAACCCAGCCGGGCACATTGTGGAAGTCTTCCATGATGGTGTTGCCTTCACCGAAGAACAGCGATTCACGCCAGAACTCATCGAAGTGATGACCGATGAAAGGTCCTGCGAAGAAGACACCGGCAAACAACGCACCAATGGCCAGCAGAACCAGCGGCACAGTCATGATCTTTGGTGACTCATGGACGTGTGCCATGACGTCGGCCGAGGCGCGGGCCTTGCCGTGGAAAGTCAGGAAGATCAGCCGCCACGAATAGAAGCTTGTGAAGATGGCTGCCACCACGGTCATTATATAGGCGAAGCCGCCAGCCTGCCCGCCAAAGGCGTAGGCTGATTCAATAATCGCATCCTTGGAATAATATCCAGCCGTGAATGGGAAGCCGGTGAGCGCAATCGTCCCAATGATCATCATGGCATAGGTCAGCGGAATGTGTTTCCGCAACCCACCCATTTTGCGCATGTCCTGCTCGTGGTGGACAGCGTGGATAACGGACCCCGCGCCAAGGAACAGCAACGCTTTGAAGAAGGCGTGGGTAAACAGATGGAACATGCCAGCTGAATAAGCGCCGACCCCCAAGGCCACAAACATGTAGCCCAACTGGGAACAGGTTGAATAGGCGATGACACGTTTGATATCGGTCTGAACCAGCCCGACAGTGGCTGCAAAAAACGCTGTTATTGCTCCAACATAAGTGACTACCAACAACGCGTTTGGCGCGTATTCAAACACCGGTGACATGCGCGCCACCAGGAACACGCCCGCAGTTACCATGGTTGCAGCATGAATGAGGGCTGACACGGGTGTCGGGCCTTCCATCGCATCTGGCAGCCAGGTGTGCAGCAGGAATTGCGCAGACTTGCCCATGGCCCCCATGAACAGCAGCAAACAAATGGTTGTCAGTGCGTCCAGTTCCATACCGGCAAACTGGATGGTCTGACCTTCCAGTGAAGCGGCGTTTGCGAAGACTGCGTCCAAATTGATGGTTCCGGTCATCCAGAACAGAGCAAAGATGCCGAGCAGGAAGCCAAAGTCACCAACGCGGTTGACGATGAATGCTTTCATAGCGGCAGCATTTGCTGCCGGTTTTTGGTACCAGAAGCCAATCAGGAGATACGACGCCAGCCCCACACCTTCCCAGCCGAAGAACATCTGCAGAAGATTGTCAGCGGTCACAAGGGACAACATGGCAAAGGTAAACAGCGACAAATACCCAAAGAACCGCGCGCGATGCGGATCTTCATGCATGTACCCAATGGAATAAATATGCACGAGCGCCGAGACCGAGTTGACAACGACCAGCATGACCACTGTGAGCGTATCAATACGCAAGGCCCAGTTTGCCGAGAGCGTCCCGGAATCAATCCATGTCATGATCTGCACGGTCTGTGTCTCGCCGTGGCCAATGCCCACAGAGAAAAAGGCGACCCAGGAGAGCAAGGCAGAAATGACAACCAGGCCGGATGTCAAATACTCAACATTGCGTGCGCCAAGCCTGTTACCGAACAGCCCCGCGATGAGGAAGCCGATCAGCGGAAGGAATACGATGGCTGAATACATGTCTGATCAGCCTTTCATCATGTTGACGTCTTCCACGGCGATGGAGCCGCGGTTACGGAAGAAGACGACCAGAATGGCCAGACCGATGGCTGCCTCAGCGGCGGCAACGGTCAGCACAAACAGGGCAAAGACCTGCCCTACCATGTCTCCCAGAAAAGACGAGAAAGCAATAAAGTTGAGATTGACGGCCAGCAGGATCAATTCCACCGACATGAGAATAACGATGACATTCTTCCTGTTGAGGAAGATTCCCAGAACTCCGAGAGTGAACAGTATGGCTGCCACCGTCAGATAATGTGCAAGGCCGATTTCCATTAGAGAACCTAATACTTTCCGTGTGAGACCAAAGGCTGCCGCCCTAGATCCCTTTTCCTGATTCCACTTTACGCACTTCGATTGACGTCTCAGGTCGCCGGGCAACCTGTTCCGAAATGTTTTGTCGTTTAACGCCTTCCTTGTGGCGCAACGTCAGTACAATGGCGCCAATCATGGCAACCAGAAGCACCATGCCTGCGGCCTGGAAGAAATAGATGTATTTTGTATAGATCAGCAGCCCAAGAGCCTCGGTGTTCGAAACGAGCAGCGGGTCTGGAATAGGGACAACCGGGCTTGCCGTCATTTCCGGTGCGATGACATAGGTGCCAACAACCAGAATCAGTTCCACTAACAAGATCAGGCCAATGATTGCGCCGACCGGAAGGTATTGCAGAAAGCCCTGACGCAACTCGGCAAAATCCACATCCAGCATCATGACAACGAAGAGGAACAAGACCGCGACCGCCCCCACATAAACCACGATCAGAATCATCGCGAGGAACTCTGCGCCAAGCATCAAAAACAAGGCTGCAGAATTGAAGAATGCGAGAATCAGGAACAACACGGAATGCACCGGGTTGCGCGATGAAATTACCATAAAGGCAGACGCCACGGTGACGCCAGCGAAGAGATAAAAGAAAAGGCTCGTCAGTATCATATTTAGCCCCGAGCGGCGCCTCTGGCACCAAGGTTCATAGTCGTAGTGCGCTGTTTAGCGATAGGCGGCATCGGCTGCAATATTGTCAGCGAGTTCGCGTTCCCAGCGTGCTCCGTTTTCCAGAAGTTTGTTCTTATCGTAATAAAGTTCTTCGCGCGTTTCCGTCGCAAATTCGAAATTCGGCCCTTCCACGATGGCATCAACCGGACAGGCCTCCTGACACATGCCGCAATAGATACATTTGACCATATCGATGTCATAGCGTGTGGTTCGGCGTGTCCCGTCATTGCGCCGCGGACCGGCCTCAATGGTAATGGCCTGTGCTGGACAGATTGCTTCGCACAATTTGCAGGCAATGCAGCGCTCTTCCCCATTGGGATAGCGCCGCAACGCGTGCTCTCCGCGAAAACGAGGGCTGACAGGACCTTTTTCAAAAGGATAGTTGATCGTTGGACGCGGTTTGAACATGTAGCGCACCGACAGGAAAAACGCCGAGACGAATTCCTTCAACAACAGGGATTTTGCTGCTTGATCAAGCCGCATGAGGAAGTCCTCGCTTTTGCATCCGCAATTTCAATACCATCATGGTGCCCATCCCATCACCTGCAATATGCCAGCCACGATAGCTACAGATGCCAGAGAGATCGGCAGGAATACTTTCCAGCCCAGACGCATCAACTGATCGTAGCGATAGCGCGGCACAAAGGCTTTGACCATGGCAAACATGAAGAACATGAAGCAGAGCTTCAGCATGAACCAGACAATGCCCGGAACCCAGGTAAACGGAGCAAAGTCAAATGGTGGCAGCCAGCCGCCCATAAACAGGATCGTTCCCATGGCGCACATCAGCGTGATGGCCGCATATTCGCCAAGCATGAACATCATGTATGGGGTGGAGCCGTATTCCACCATGAAGCCCGCCACGAGTTCAGATTCCGCTTCAGGCAGATCAAATGGGGGTCGGTTGGTTTCAGCCAAAGCCGAGATGAAGAAGATCACAAACATTGGGAACAGCGGCAACCAGAACCAATTCAGGATCAGCAGCGAGTCGACCCCCAGCATGGTGGCAAGCCCGGTTCTCTGCGCTTCAACTATATCGGTCAGGTTCAATGATCCGACGCAGAGCAAAACCGTAATGATTACGAAGCCTATGGAGACCTCATAGGAAATCATCTGTGCAGCGGATCGCAACGCGCCCAAAAATGCATATTTCGAGTTTGAGGCCCAACCACCCATGATTACGCCATAAACCTCCAACGAAGAGATGGCGAATACAAACAGGATGCCAACATTGATGTTCGCGATCACCCAACCGGCATTCACAGGCACAACCGCCCATGAGGTCAGCGCCAGGGTAACGGCGACCAAGGGCGCCAGCAGGAACACAGCCTTATTGGCGCTGGCTGGAATAACCGGCTCTTTCAGGACGAATTTCAAAAGATCGGCGAAGGATTGCAGAAGTCCCCATGGCCCAACCACATTCGGCCCGCGACGAAGCTGAACAGCTGCCCAGATTTTACGGTCAGCATAGAGCAGATAAGCAATAACCAGCAGCAGCGAGACCAGCAAAAGCAGGCTTTGGCCAACCATGATCGCTGTTGGCACTACATATGTGTCGAAGAAGGAATTCATCAGCCGCCTGCCCTATTCTGCCGCTTCAACATGCTGGCCTCGGGCCAGTTGTGAACATTCCGCCATGACCTTTGATGCACGCGCAATCGGGTTTGTCAGGTAGAAATCTGTAACCGGGCTGACAAATGCATCTGATTTGATTGTGCCGGTTTTCTTTGTGAGCTTTTCTATTTGCCCACTCTCTTTAAGTGCCACTTGATCAATTGCGGCCAAATGGCTGAATTCGCTGTAAAGCTGCGCACGAAGCTGGTCAAGGGAATTGAAGGTAATCGGAGACCCAAGCACGTCAGACAAAGCGCGATAGATAGCCCAGTCCTCGCGGGCATCACCCGGCGGGAAGGCAGCGCGCGGTGTATATTGCACCCGTCCCTCGGTATTCACATAGGTTCCAGACTTTTCCGTATAGGTAGCAGCAGGGAGGATAACATCGGCGCGATGTGCTGCCTTGTCACCATGTGTTCCCACATATACCACAAAGGCGGACCCCAATGCGTCCAGATCAATCTCGTCTGCGCCTGCAAGGAACAGGGTCAGCAATTCACCCTTTCCTGCAGCCGAAAGCATTTGCGCCGTTTTCAGGCCACCATCTTCGGGAACAAAGCCAATATCCAGACCGCCAACCCGCGAAGCTGCGGTGTGCAAGACGCTGAAGCCGTTCCAGCCTTCTGTAACAACTCCGGTATCAATGGCCAGTTTCGCAATGGCACCCAAAATTCCGGCGCTGTCTTTGCGTGTCAATGCACCCTGACCAATCAGGATCATGGGTCGCTTGGCTTCGCGCAATATTTTTCCGAAGGCAGACTTGCTGTCTGAAAGGCTTTTCAGGCTGTCGGGACCGGCACCCAGATATTCATAATCATAGGTCAGGTCATTCTGCTCACCCATGAGAGCAATCCGGAACTCGCTCATGCGCCATCGTATGCGAATGCGCGCGTTCAGCACAGCTGCCTCATGGCGCGGATTGGAGCCAATAATCAGCAGCGCATCGGCATCTTCGATGCCCTCAATGGTCGTATTGAACAGATAGCTGGCACGCCCGTCCTTCGGGTCCAGCACTGTGCCATCCTGCCGGCAGTCATAGTTGGGCGATCCGATGGATTTCATCAGCGTTTTCAGCGCATAAAGATCTTCCACACTGGCCAGATCTCCGCCAATTGCCCCTACATGTTCGGGCGAATTCGCTTTGACGCGTTCTGCAATCAGATCAAAAGCTTCCTGCCAGGACGCAGCGCGCAGTTTTCCAGACTCGCGGATATAAGGTCGATCCAAGCGCTGTGAACCGAGACCATCCCAGATGAACCTCGTCTTGTCGGAAATCCATTCTTCATTCACCGCTTCATTGAGGCGCGGCATGATGCGCATGACTTCGCGACCGCGTGTGTCGATGCGAATGGCCGAGCCCACGGCATCCATGACGTCCACGCCTTCAGTCTTGGTCAACTCCCAGGGACGTGCCTTGAAGGCATACGGCTTGGAAGTCAGCGCGCCAACCGGGCAGAGGTCGATGATGTTGCCCGAAAGCTCCGATGTCATCGCGCTTTCAAGATAGGTGGTAATCTCGGCATCTTCGCCGCGTCCGGTCATGCCAAGGTCTGTCACACCAGCAACTTCCGTCGAGAAACGAACGCAGCGGGTACAGTGAATGCAGCGGGTCATGATGGTTTTGACCAGAGGCCCGATATATTTGTCTTCAACGGCGCGCTTATTTTCAGAAAACCGTGAATTATCCACGCCATAGGCCATGGCCTGATCCTGAAGATCACATTCGCCGCCCTGATCACAAATCGGGCAATCGAGCGGATGGTTGATCAGCAGAAATTCCATAACGCCTTCACGGGCCTTTTTGACCATTGGCGTTTTTGTAAATATTTCAGGCGGTTCACCATTGGGTCCCGGGCGCAAATCACGCACAGACATGGCACATGATGCGGCTGGTTTGGGCGGTCCGCCCTTCACTTCCACAAGGCACATGCGGCAATTGCCTGCTACAGACAATCGGTCATGATAGCAAAAGCGCGGCACTTCAGCGCCAGCTTCTTCAGCAGCCTGAAGCAGCGTGTATTCTGCTGGCACTTCAATTTCGGTTCCGTCAACGATGATCTTCGTCATCTGATTCACCTAAGCATTCTGCGCGGCTGTATAGGCCGCAAAAAGATCACTAACGGCCACGCCGTTAATCTTCATTCCAGCAAGGTTCGCATTTTTGATTGCGACATTGCTCATATTCACATTCTTAAATTGAACCCCGGACAGGTTCACATCGCCAAACACCGAATTTGCCATGTTCACGCCTTCTATCAGCGCTTTTGACAAATTTGCATTGCGGAAGCTTGTTTTGGACATGTTCACGTCATCAAACGTTGATTTTGAAATGACAGACTCGCTGACATTCAATTTATCCGTCACCTGATGCATTTTGTGACCCATTACCTTACTCCGCAGCTTCCATAATTGGTGCGTCATTGGGTTTAGCCGAATATTGATCGATCCGCTCCTCGATCACGTGTCGGAAGTTACGGATCAGGCCCTGAACCGGCCAGGCAGCCGCATCACCCAAGGCACAAATTGTGTGGCCTTCGACTTGCTTTGTAACTTCAAACAACATGTCAATTTCGCGTTTTTGTGCTTCGCCACGGGCCATACGTTCCAGCACGCGCCACATCCAGCCTGTGCCTTCACGGCATGGTGTACACTGACCACAGCTCTCATGCTTGTAGAAGTAGGAGATACGGGCGATCGCACGAATAATATCGGTGGACTTATCCATAACGATTACCGCTGCTGTTCCCAGACCGGACCGAAGTTCTTTCAAACTGTCAAAATCCATCGACAAGTCGGTACACATATCGGCTGTCAGACAAGGCACAGAAGACCCGCCGGGAATCACAGCCAGCAGATTGTCCCATCCACCGCGAACGCCGCCGCAATGCTTCTCGATCAACTCGCGGAACGGAACGCCCATTTCCTCTTCAACCGTACAAGGCTGTTCAACGTGGCCGGAAATGCAAAACAGTTTCGTACCTGTGTTGTTTGGCTTGCCCAGAGCAGAGAACCAACCCGCGCCACGGCGCAGGATTTCAGGAACAACGGCTACTGATTCCACATTGTTGACAGTGGTCGGGCATCCATAGAGGCCCACATTGGCAGGAAATGGTGGCTTCAGGCGCGGCTGGCCTTTTTTGCCTTCCAGGCTTTCCAACAATGCTGTTTCTTCACCGCAAATATATGCGCCGGCACCATGGGACAGATAAATATCATAGTCCCAGCCGTGAACGTTGTTTTTGCCGATGAGATTGGCGTCATAGGCC
>CAZOCA010000067.1:3484-9382 GCA_964578105.1 uncultured Pararhizobium sp. | reverse complement strand
CGCTGGGCGCACCGACAGTATAGCGACACAATCTCAGGAGAAATCTATGGCCTACTGGCTTTTTAAATCCGAACCCTTCAAATGGTCCTGGGACATGCAGAAGGCCAAGGGCGCCGCTGGAGAAGAGTGGGATGGCATCCGCAATTATCAGGCGCGCAATTTCATGCGGGACATGAAAGTCGGTGATCTGGGTTTTTTCTATCATTCCAATGAAGGAAAAGAGATCGTCGGCATTGTGGAAGTCAGCAATGAGATTCATCCTGACAGCACCACAGATGACCCGCGCTGGGAATGTGTCGATATCAAAGCCGTCAAGGATATGCCGAAACCGGTCACATTGGCCGATGTGAAGGCCACTCCGGAACTGGCGGAAATGGCATTGGTCAAATCCATGCGCCTGTCTGTGCAGCCGGTTCGCCCCGAAGAATGGGCGCTGGTGTGCAAAATGGGCGGGCTTTGACCCGCCTCATCTGACCGCTTGATCTGACCCGCCTGATCTGAAACGTACCACAACCAAAGTTGCCCTACCAAAGTTTCAAGCGGCATGACTGGATTCTCCAGCACAACTTTGCATAATGGCCGCAATCCGTAGCGACACGGCATATTTCCGTCTGGGAGGACAATTCATGAGCGACTCTGATCTACATCCGGTACCTGATGCCTGGGCGAAATCTGCCCATATCAACGATGAAAAATATCTGGAAATGTATCAGGCATCGGTAAATGATCCGGATGCGTTCTGGGCCGAACACGGCAAGCGGGTGGATTGGATCAAGCCATTCACCAAGGTGAAAAACACCTCCTTTGATTATCACAACGTTTCCATCAAATGGTTTGAAGACGGCGAATTGAACGTCTCTGCCAATTGCGTGGACCGGCATGTGGCAAGCCGTGGCGACCAGACAGCCATTATCTGGGAGCCGGATAGCCCGGACGACGAAGCCCTGCACATCACCTATAAGCAATTGCACACACATGTGTGCCGGTTTGCCAATGTATTGAAAGACATGGGCATTGCCAAAGGTGACCGCGTCATCATTTACATGCCGATGATCCCGGAAGCCGCCTATGCCATGTTGGCCTGTGCCCGGATCGGGGCCATTCACTCCATCGTGTTTGCCGGGTTTTCGCCCGATGCGCTGGCTGACCGGATTGTGGGCTGTGAGGCCAAACTGGTTATCACCGCAGATGAAGCGCCACGCGGTGGCCGTAATACGCCGCTGAAATCCAATGTCGACAAGGCGCTGAACAAGGCTCACGGTCGGACATCCGGTACAACCAAGGCGCTGGTGGTCAAACGCACCGGCGGTGACGTTGCCATGAAGGATGGTCGCGATGTCTGGCTGCATGAAGCAGAGACCAGTGTCGCTGATGAGTGCACGCCGGAGGCGATGAATGCGGAAGACCCGTTGTTTATTCTCTACACCTCTGGCTCCACCGGCATGCCGAAAGGTGTGGTTCACACCACGGGCGGCTACATCGTCTATGCTTCAATGACCCATCAATATGTCTTCGACTACCAAGATGGCGACGTTTACTGGTGTACCGCTGATGTCGGCTGGGTCACCGGCCACTCCTATATCGTCTATGGTCCGCTTGCCAATGGTGCAACAACGCTGATGTTTGAGGGCGTGCCGACTTATCCGGACGCCTCACGCTTCTGGCAGATTTGCGACAAGCATCAGGTCAACCAGTTCTACACAGCACCCACAGCAATCCGCGCCCTGATGGGCAAAGGCAATGACTTTGTCGAAAAATGCGATTTGTCATCTCTGAAATTGCTTGGGTCCGTTGGTGAGCCGATCAACCCGGAAGCCTGGAACTGGTATGATGAAGTGGTCGGCAAGGGCAATTGTCCGATTGTCGATACCTGGTGGCAGACCGAAACCGGGGGCATTCTGATTACGCCTTTGCCTGGTGCAACAGCTACAAAGCCCGGCTCGGCAACGCGCCCCTTCTTCGGGGTGATGCCGGTTATTCTGAACGATCAGGGTGAAGTACTGGAAGGCACGGCAGAAGGCGTTCTGGCCATGGAGGATTCCTGGCCGGGCCAGATGCGCACGGTCTGGGGTGACCACAACCGTTTTGTGTCCACCTATTTTGAACATTTCAAAGGCTACTACTTCACAGGTGATGGCTGCCGCCGTGACGATGATGGCTATTACTGGATCACAGGCCGTGTCGATGATGTGCTCAACGTCTCCGGCCATCGCATGGGAACGGCTGAAGTGGAATCAGCACTTGTGGCCCATCCCAAAGTGTCAGAGGCCGCAGTTGTCGGCTATCCCCATGATATCAAGGGTCAGGGCATCTATTGTTATGTGACTTTGATGGAGGGTGATGAGCCATCGGATGAACTGCGCGTAGAGTTGCAGAATTGGGTGCGCCACGAAATCGGTCCGATAGCCAAGCCCGATGTACTGCAATGGGCACCCGGCCTGCCAAAAACCCGCTCTGGTAAAATCATGCGCCGTATTCTGCGCAAGATCGCCGAGAATGAAACTGGCTCGCTCGGTGACACATCCACATTGGCTGATCCGTCAGTCGTGGAAGATCTGATTGCAAACCGGGCCAATAAATAGCGGTGTCTTCTAAGCATTAGCGCTTCTCCAGCTTTGGATTCTCGGAATAAATCCGAGAATGACGGCGTGAGATGTTGGCGTGTCATCAGTGTTATGGACCCGCCAACATCGTCGTCCTCGGATTTATTCCGAGGACCCACACTTTACGATCATCAACCCGGCGCTCCCTTAACAGGGATCAAAAGTCGATGGCGCGACCGTTGATCTCCCAATCGCCGTACCGGGCCGGGTCATGCCCGCCCCGGCCACCTTCTTCTTTTGGCAGGCTCGCAGCATTAGTTTTTGCCTGATCACGGCGCGCCTGTGCTTCAGCCAGTGCACGCTGCGCCGCTGGGGACAAGACTTTGGGGGTCTGGTCGTCAGGTGCAGCGGGGCTGTTCGGGTCCAAATTTTCGTTTTTTCCGGTCATTGGGGGGATATAAGGCAGGCGGGTCCACTTGCAAAGTCGCATTTATGTGCCCAATTTGAGCGCTACACAGAGACTCTCGAAAGCTGACAAAGATGAACTATACCAAAACGGCCATGCTTCTGGCCGCTATGACCGCCCTTTTCATGGGTATTGGATATCTGCTGGGCGGCGCTGGCGGCGCAATGATTGCGTTCATTATTGCGCTTGGAATGAACCTCTTCAGCTATTGGAAATCCGACAAGATGGTGCTGCGCATGCACCATGCGGTGGAAGCGCACGAAGAAAATGCACCGGAGTTTTTTGCCATTGTCCGGGGTCTGGCCGAAGCGGCTGATTTGCCGATGCCAGCGGTCTATCTGATCAAGAACCCGCAGCCAAATGCATTTGCAACGGGCCGCAATCCGGAAAACGCGGCTGTTGCTGCGACCACAGGTCTGCTGGAGCTTCTCGAGCCGGAAGAAGTGGCCGGGGTGATGGCTCATGAATTGGCGCATATCCAGAACCGTGACACGCTGATCATGACCATGACAGCGACCATTGCGGGTGCCATTTCCATGATTGCGAATTTCGGCCTCTTTTTTGGTGGCAACCGCAATAATAATGGTATTGGCATCATTGGTGCGATTCTGGCGGCTATTATCGCGCCAATGGCGGCAGGTATAGTTCAAATGGCAATCAGCAGAACACGAGAATATGCGGCCGACAAACGTGGCGCAGAAATCTGCGGTCATCCTTTGTGGCTGGCATCTGCGCTTAAAAAAATTGCCGGCGGGGTGAGCAAAGTTGAAAACATGGATGCCGAGCGCAATCCTGCCTCGGCCCATATGTTTATCATCAACCCGCTGTCAGGTGCACGGATGGACAATCTGTTCTCCACGCATCCCAACACGGATAACCGCATAGCCGCCTTGCGCGCCATGGAAGAGAACTGGGACCAGACTTATGATGAGGTTGATGACCACCATGGTGGCGGATCGCAGAATGCCGGGCCTTGGGGGTGAGTAACGCAAAAGCTGGCGGCGCACCCTCCGATCAAAGACGTGACCGAAAAAGTCAGGGACAGGGAAACAACCGGCGCAATGCACCGGGCCTTGCACCGCGCAAGGTTGCAGCGCATCTGATCAGCCAGATCATCAGCAAGCGCAAGGCGCTTGAAACGCTGCTGGAGGATGGCAAGGACAGCGGCTATTCCAATTTACAGCCGCAGGACAAGGCGCTGGCAAGGGCCATTGCATCCACTACATTGCGCCATTTTGGTGAGATTCAGGATCTCATTAAACAGCGTTTGACCAAACGCCTGCCTGTCTCCGCCCCCTATCTTCCCGGAGTTCTATACACTGCTGTTGCACAGATACTATTTATGGAAGTGGCAGATCATGCCGCTGTTTCTCTGGCCGTTGATGCTGCTGCGTCCGACCCGAAAGCACGGCATTTCAAACCTTTGGTAAATGGCGTGCTGCGCGGTTTGTTGCGCGAACGCGAAGCATTCGAGCCAGATAACACGCTGAACACGCCTGAGTGGTTGCGCACCATGCTGATCAATCAATATGGGGCCGACAAGGCACATGCGATCATGCAGGCCAATATGCAACGTGCTGAGCTGGATCTGACGATGCGCGCCGATCCTGAAGCATGGGCAACCCGCCTGAATGGGGACATGATCGGTGAGCGCACAGTGCGTCTTGCGGCAGTCAGCAAAGTGTTTGAGCTGGATGGATTCAAATCAGGTGACTGGTGGGTTCAGGATGCGGCAGCTTCCGTGCCCGCTGACCTTTTGATGAAGGCTTTACGGCGCGGTGGGTCGCTGGGTGATACCCATGTGTTGGATGCCTGCGCTGCCCCTGGTGGCAAGACAGCTCAATTGGCGGCTGCAGGACTGCAGGTTACGGCACTGGATATTTCCGAACACCGTCTTAAGCGCCTTCAGGAAAACCTTCAGCGGCTCAACCTGTCGGCGAAAATGGTTACCGCTGACCTGCTGACCATGGATGACCAATCGACCTTTGATGCCATCCTGCTGGACGCACCTTGCTCGGCCACCGGAACGATCCGTCGGCACCCGGATGTGGCCTGGTTGAAAACCCGCGCGCAGATCAACGAATTGATGACCCTGCAGCGCAACATGCTGGCCAAGGCTGCAAAGCTGTTAAAGCCCGGCGGAACCATGGTGTTCTGTACGTGCTCGCTTCTTGCCGAGGAGGGAGAAGCGCATCTTGACTATGTGCAAAACGAGCTTGGACTTGTTCTGGACCCAATTGCGCCGGACGAGACGAATTTATGCAGCCCGTTGACCGTTGCAGATGGTGTCTTTAGAAGCACGCCAGACATGGTGCCAAGTATGGATGGATTTTTCATCCTAAGGTTAATGCGCCCTTAATGGTAACTGCTGTATCTGTGGGTAGTTGAACGAAGTTGCGCATACAATTTTAAAGGCGCTCCGTTTTAGAGTGAAGGGATTTCGCCGTTGTCAGACGCGCGTAGAATGGTGGAAGTCAAATTACCTGGTGCTTTTGCCGGGAAGTTTCGCTTGTCCAGCGTTGTAGCTCGTGCAGCGTTCCAATCCTTCAAACGCAGCTTTCACTCCAGCCCGGTCTACCGCTGGAGCTATAATGGTCCTGCGCCGGAACGGCTGCTGATTGCACCGCCAGATGTGCGCACCGCAGATCCCACCATTGCAACAGAGCTGATCAACGGTACATTTGTGTTTGCCGGCGAAGTGGTGGAAGCAACGGATTACTCTCCGTTTGAAGTCATTCCGCCGACACCGGCCTGGGGTCGTGAGATTCATGGGTTTTCCTGGCTGCGTCATCTCAAGGCGACGGACAATCCGGCAGCCCGACAAGTTGCGCGGGAAATGGTGGAAGACTGGATCGAGATTCATGGCCGATGGGATGATCTTGCCTGGGA
>CAZOCA010000067.1:0-3474 GCA_964578105.1 uncultured Pararhizobium sp. | reverse complement strand
CCTCAACCCGCATTCTGGCCTGGCTTGCTCAGTCTCCGCTGGTGCTGCAGGGCAGTGATCATGAATTCTACACGACGTTTTTGAAATCGCTGAACCGTCAGGTCCGTTATCTGCGCCGTATTGTCGGTGATTTGCCCCCCGGCGTCGGGCGGTTGAAAGCATCCATTGCGCTGGCCGCTGCGACACTGTCGATGTCTGGTCAAAAGCGCTATTCCCGATCCAGCGCCCGGCGTCTGGATGAAGAATTGAATGCTCAGATTCTGCCCGATGGCGGCCATATCAGTCGTTCACCTGCAGTAATTATTGATGTTTTGACAGACCTCCTGCCGCTTCGTCAGGCCTTTACAGCGCGTGGTCTGGAGCCAACCAAAGCCATCATGACCGCTATTGACCGGATGATGCCCATGCTGCGTTTCTTCCGTCATGGCGATGGGGCTTTTGCCCATTTCAACGGAATGGGTGGCACCAAGTCTGATCTGATTGCCACGCTGCTGGCCTATGATGATGCGCGCGGAAAGCCCGTCCTTCAGGCCAAATACACCGGCTACAGTCGTATGGAAGCCGGAAGCACGATTATTATTGCCGACACCGGACCGGCACCGCCCATGCGGTTGAGCGATACCGCTCATGCGGGCACGCTGTCCTTTGAATTTTCCAGCGACCGGCAGCCGATCATCACCAATTGTGGCGCTCCATCGGCTCATTTGTCCGAGTGGCGCCAAATGACCCGCTCGACGGCAGCTCACAGCACACTGGGCCTGAATGACACGTCCTCTGCCCGGTTCCTGACCGATTCAAGTGCTGAAAAATGGCTTGGCCCGGTGGTGATCTCCGGTCCTGAAGATGTGCGGTCCAGCATTTACGAAAACGAGCGTGGCCATGAACTGGTCATGAGCCATGATGGTTATGGTGCGCTGTTTGGACTGGTTCACGAACGCACCCTGATTTTGGAACAGGACGGCAAAAGCCTGTTTGGCGTCGATACATTGTCTGGAAGGCCCATTGAGGGCTTTGATGAATTCGCCATACGCTTCCACATTCACCCGGGCGTCTCGGCCAGCACGACATCCAATGGCGAAAGCGTCTTCCTGTCATTGCCCAATGGCGATGCCTGGGAATTTGAAGCGACGCCCGGCGTAGAGCTTGCACTGGAAGAAAGCATCTACATGTCCGAGACCTTCGGCCATCGGCGCAGCGAACAGATTGTGATCTACGGCAATGCTGGCAAAATGAATTCTGTCACCTGGTCCTTTGTCCAGTCCGGCAGTGCCCGCTCCCGGCCTTTATCCGAGGCAGATCGGGAAGTTGCCATGCGGGTCGACGAAAAAGACTACGCCACCGCACCCCAATATGCTGATGATGGTGATGAAGAACTTGGCAAAGACGATCCGCTCAAGTAAGCAGGTCGGACTTTCCACAAACTTTCATCGCGAGTCTCTCCATGTCTGCGCCCATCGCCAAAGCGATCACATTTCCGGATATTGTTCCGGTCAAAACCGCCCTGCTGTCTGTCTCTGACAAAAGCGATCTCATTCCCTTTGCAAAGACGCTTCATGATCACGGGGTGGAGCTGATCTCTACCGGTGGCACATTCAAAGCGATTTCCGATGCCGGTATACCGGTACGCGATGTTTCATCCGTTACAGGTTTTCCGGAAATCATGGATGGGCGGGTCAAAACCCTTCACCCATCCATTCACGGTGGCCTGCTGGGTCTGCGCGATGATCCTGAGCATAAGGCTGCGATGGCAGATCATGGAATTGCGCCGATCGATCTGGTGGTCGTCAATCTGTACCCGTTTGAAAAAACCGTTGCCTCCGGCGCGGATTATGCAAATTGCGTTGAGAACATCGATATTGGTGGCCCTGCAATGATCCGGGCTGCGGCCAAGAATCATGGTTATGTTTCCATTGTCACCGATGCCGCTGACTATGATCTGGTTGGCAAGGCCATTGCCGAGCAGGGTGGCTTGTCCCTTGATGCGCGCAAATCATTTGCCGCACGGGCCTATGCTCGCACCGCCCGTTACGATGCCGCCATCAGCACATGGTTCGCCGCTCAGTTGGATAATGAATTGGGCACAGAGCGCGCCTTCGGTGGTACGCGTCACCTGTCGCTGCGTTATGGTGAAAACCCACATCAAAAGGCCGCATTCTATCTCAGCGATGAAACCCGAAATGGTGTTGCGACCGCTGTTACCTTGCAGGGCAAGGAACTGTCCTACAACAACATCAATGACACCGACGCAGCCTTTGAGCTCGTCAGTGAATTCGATCCTGCCGAGACACCCGCTGTCGCCATCATAAAACATGCCAATCCGTGTGGCGTAGCCACTGGCAGCACCCTGATTGAAGCCTATGGCAAAGCCCTTGCCTGTGATCCGGTTTCAGCCTTTGGCGGCATTGTGGCGCTGAACCAGACTTTAACAGCAGAGATGGCCGAGCAGATTTTGAAGGTCTTTACCGAAGTCATCATTGCACCACAGATTGACGAAGCCGCAAAAGCTGTTCTGGCCCGCAAACCAAACATCCGCGTCCTGTCTACCGGCGGACTGTCCAACCCCCGCGCCATCGGCCAGGTGATAAAATCAGTCGCCGGTGGCCTGCTGGTGCAAAGCCGAGATAATGTCTGTGCCGCCGATCTGACTTTGAAAGTCGTCACCAAACGCGCGCCGAGCCCGGAAGAACTTTCTGATCTGCGCTTTGCATTCACAATTGCCAAACACGTCAAATCCAATGCCATTGTCTATGCCAAGGACAGGGCAACGGTAGGCATTGGCGCTGGCCAGATGAGCCGTGTGGATTCCACCCGTATTGCTGCTCGAAAATCGGAAGATGCGGCTGAAGCCATGGGCATCAAACACGCGCTCACCAATGGCTCTGTCGTCGCATCTGACGCGTTCTTCCCCTTCGCTGACGGTTTGATGACAGCAGCCGAGGCTGGCGTAACAGCCGTTATCCAACCCGGCGGCTCCATGCGCGATCAGGAAGTTATTGAGGCCGCCGATGGTGCGGGCCTTGCCATGGTCTTCACGGGTGTCCGCCACTTCCGGCACTAGCAAACGATCTATACAGGATCGAAAGACTGATAGAGTGCCTGCTGAATCAAGGGATGATTTTGCGGGCACGAAAATCGTCAAACACAGACATGAACATAGCCTCGGTGGAAATATGTTCATGGAAGCCAAAGCGCCGTGCTTTGGACCCGTCGGCGAAGAAGTCATAATTCCAGCTGAACACCGCATCACCAAATCCCCAGGACGAAACGGCCTGGTATGGATTTGGTGCCAGGCCATGCTCAGCCACCAGCCTGTTCCACAAAGTTTCCTTGTCGTCCATGATCGTCGCAAGCGACATGGGCAATGGCGGCGCGACTTCCAGATCGAAGTAATTCGCGATCTTTGGCCACATGTCTGACCAGCGAAACAGATCGCCATTTGTGATGTTGAAGGCCTGATTGGCACAAGCTTCCTCC
>CAZOCA010000066.1:0-9549 GCA_964578105.1 uncultured Pararhizobium sp. | reverse complement strand
GCCCATGCCCCGGATTTGTTGGGATCGTCAGAAAACACACCATCCAACGTATAAGGACTGGCGCGTAAGGCTGTGATGCCGCCATGACGACCGCTATCCACCCGGCCTGGTTCAACGAAGTAAGGCACACCAGCATCATGGAATTCGCCGTTCGAAAACAACGGCCCCGAGTGACATAGATTACACCCGCCTCTTCCCACAAAAAGCGAGAGGCCGCGTTGAGCTGCAGCGGGATAGACGGCTGCAGTCTCCAAATCACCAAGCTCCAGGGCATCCCTGAAATCATCAAATGCTGTACGGCCGGTTTCCAGCGTTTCAAGATAAGCGGCAAGAAGCTTGCCAACACTCACCAGAACCTGCTGAGGATCATCATCTCCAAGCAGGCCAAACAGCAGCTCATAATCGCTCTTAAAATCCGAGCTGGCCAATGAGCGCTTCAGTCCCTGATCCGAGAGTTGCATCTCTTCTGGGTGACTGATTGGCGCAAGGCTTTGTGCCCAAAGATTGTCATTCTGTCCCGCCCAGCCAAACCAGCGATTATGGCGCAGATTATAAAGGGCCGATGTATTGCGATCCAGCGTCCGTGTGCCCTTGCCCCGCGGCAATCCATCCGTCGAATTAAGGTCTGGAACATGGCAACTGGCGCAACTCGTCTGCCTGTCACTGGAAAGGACCGGGCTGAAAAACAGCTTCCGCCCCAGTTCGATAGCGTCCCGATTACCCGACATGGCATTGCTGGGGTCTGGTGCAGATTCCATGGGCCAGGGACCATGCGAAAGTACCAGATCAATCTCATCTTCAGACAGCAGGAGGCCGGTTGCGGAAGCAAAGTTGGCGCCAAACATGGCTGCCCAACATAAAATCAGGACTGTCAGCACCGCCTTCATCTGATTTTCAAATCAAGGAAATAGCCATGCGTTTCGCCAGCGACCAGCGCGGACACTGTAATTCGCCAAATTCCTGGCATGTGGAAGACAAGCCCGGCCGCAACAAAATCTCCATCGCCCGATTTTGAAATGACCGGCTGATAATTCATCCCGTGCTGATGCGCTGGCATAATGGCACCAAGCGTGAAGCGCTCAATCGGCGCACCATCGACGGGGCACACAGAAACCTCGATCTCAAAAGGCTGATTAAGCGGAACATTATCAACAGGCAGTCGAATAGAAGCTTCTCCACTATTTTGAGATTCGGCTGTCATTTCCTGCCAGCCAGCATTGTGTGTGCAGGCCAACGCGGCCTGTGCGATAAAGACAGACCCCAAGGAAATTCCGCAGATGTTAAAGACGCAAAATCTGCTAGTCCAAGCCAAGCATCTTCTCCGCATTGCGATAGGCAATATTCGCGGCCAGTTCTTCCGGCAGACTGGACAACCATTTGCGTGAAAAGGCAGCGTGTTCGCCAACATAATACCAGCGCTCGGGCGCAAATGTATCTGTTCCAACCATAAACCGATCAGGAAACTCCTCAAAGGCTGCACGCCATTCCGGAGGAACCACTCCATTGCTGGACTGGTCGGAGCGAAAGGCAAGATCGCTCCAAAGATTCTTGTGCCGCCTCAGCACATCGCGCACTTCATCCGGGCGATCAAAGCCCGAATGCGCCCACAAAACACGGGCTTCCGGGAAGGATTCAAATATCAAATCAATCGCCTCTGCATCAGAATGGGCATGCAGCAGTAAATCATGCTCTTTGGCCAATGCGATCATGCGCTGCATCACCGGCGTTTTGACCTGCTCGCCATAGATGTGAAATTCGCCCAGCGCCACATAGTCATGCTTCGCCAGCAAGCCTTCCACGTAGTCGATAACCGTCGGATCATTCATCCAGGTGGAAATCTCGCCACGACGCCGATAAGGGCGCAGAGCGGGAACAACAATGTCCGGCGCAGCTTCCAGAAGCCGTTGAGTGCCATTGTCATCAGAGCTGGAAACCAGCGCCCTTTTAACACCGGCCGCGCGCAGCAATTTTGCAATTTCTTCCGGCGGAACCAATTTCACTGCATCATGGCTGTAGTGAATATGCGCATCAAAAACCGGGAGTTCCTGAGCGTGGACATGTGTTGCTATCAGGGCAGCGATTACGGGCAGAAGAATTCGCATACAAAATGCTCCATTCTGGCAGATGTCGATGTGGCTATGGCTTCACAAATAGCACATCACAAGGAACCGTCGAGGCTGTTTTTTTCGCATCATGTGACAGGTCAACTGACGGGCACAAGCACGCGCTACGCCAGCTATGAAGCGCTATCCAGCATGGCTGCAAATTTAGTCCTTCTGCGCCGCAAAAGCCGTTCGACCCGACGCTTGTAGACAAAAGAAAACCAGTCCGCAGCAGGTACAAGGCGGCGATCTTCCAAATACTTTAAATCGTAGCAGACAAGTTGTGGGCTCTGATCCGGTCGTTCCAGAATTCCCAGATTCTCAAACCCAAGTGCAACGCTTGGAATGCCCACGGTCTGAAAAAACTGTAGCAGCTCATCGAACTGCGCAAGGATTTGCTCCTTTGGCAGCACTTGAAACGCCGCTTGCTGTTCAGCGGCGCTTTTTAACTCGTGAATAATTTCATCAGGCCCCGAACCAAATTTTTCAAACACAAGACCTGGGCCAAGATTGGTCTCGATAGACCCGAAAAATGCCGGGAAAAACCGAGTATCGTAACTGTCAGCATTCTTGAGCAATTCGATAGTGCGCAACTCGCGCTGATTGCCGTCCATATCCAGACGCCGACCCATCGACCAGAACCGTTTTCGATTTTTGGCTCGTTCATGGCCCTTGTCATGAACAACTTTGATCAGCTTTGCACCATCATGCGGGTGAGAGTAAGTGCTGCGGTGCGCACCCCGACCAAGTAAAAATCGGTCATCCAGGACCGCATCAAATACATTCATATCTTTACCGGTACCAGAACATGAAATCATGCAATTGCGCGGCAGTTGCTGCCAAGATTGCTAATTGTTTATTGTCTAGTGGAAAACAGTTGGCTTAACAAACGCATATCAAAAGCAGGCACTGTGGCGCCTAAATCCGCGTGTCCTCAAAGGTATTGCACTGTGAGGTATCGCCTGTATCAAAGCCACGGCGGAACCAACGCTGACGTTGCTCCGATGTGCCATGATTGAAACTCTCTGGCACAACATAACCCTGTGTGCGCTTCTGGATCGCATCATCACCAATCTGCGTTGCAGCATTCAGTGCCTCTTCCAGATCGCCGCGCTCCAACAATCCACGCTTTTCAGCATTAAAGCCCCAAACGCCGGCGAAACAGTCAGCCTGCAATTCCACGCGCACCGACATGGCATTCGCTTCGGTCTTGCTCATGGTTTGGCGTGCTTTGTTGAACTGGGGCAGAACACCAAGAAGGTTCTGCACATGATGCCCCACCTCGTGGGCCAGCACATAGGCCTGCGCAAAATCACCCGGCGCATCAAAGCGCTTGCGCAATTCATCATAGAACGACAAATCGATATAGATCTGTTTGTCGCCCGGGCAATAAAATGGACCGGAGGCAGAAGACGCAAAACCGCAGGCAGACCGCACCTGCCCGGTGAAAAGCTGAAGACGCGGCTCTTCATAATCGCGACCACTGGCGGTGAAGATGGCGTTCCATGTGTCTTCGGTTTCGGCCAGAACTGTAGAGATGAACGCTTTCATCTCGTCATTCCGTTCAGTACCGGTCGATTGCTGAGTGGGCCGCGATTGCTCAAACGGGATACCGCCTCCCGAACCACCTGACAGGCCACCCAGCAGTTGCATCGGATTTATGCCAAACACAAACCAGGCAACGCCAGCCACAACAACAAGCGTCAAAATTCCCTTGCCTGATCGTCCACCACCGCCCGAGGGCAAGCGCACGCGCCGGGAAGATGCGCCGCGCGTGGGCAAGCGAAAGCCGCCCCCGCCCGATCCACGTCGGTCATCAACATTTGAACTTTTGCGACGGCCTTTCCAGCGCATGGTAATTCCTTGATCTATGGCTCATTCGAACTGAAACGCGAGATTGGCCCAGAGTGGACGCAGGAACAACCAATAATTCTTGGGTCTCGCCCTTCCACACAGGGTTCTAATCGCTTATAGCAGCTTCAAACATCCCTATACATCCGGCATAGGTCGCGTCCGGCCATCCGCAACCACAGACTTGCTAGAAGATCAACCATGCCAAAACGTACAGATATCAACTCCATCCTCATCATTGGTGCAGGCCCCATTATCATTGGGCAAGCCTGCGAGTTTGATTACTCGGGAACCCAAGCCTGCAAGGCGCTGAAAGAGGAAGGCTACCGGGTCATCCTGGTAAATTCCAATCCCGCAACGATCATGACCGATCCGGATTTGGCGGATGCGACCTACATCGAGCCGATCACGCCGGAAATTGTTGCAAAGATCATAGAAAAAGAGCGCCCCGATGCGTTGCTGCCCACCATGGGCGGACAGACTGCATTGAACTGTTCATTGTCTTTGCGCAAAATGGGTGTGCTTGAAAAATTTGGCGTGGAAATGATCGGTGCAACACCTGAAGCCATCGACAAGGCTGAGGATCGCGACCTTTTCCGCAAAGCCATGGATAAGATCGGTCTGGAAAGCCCACACTCCCGCCTCGCCCACTCCATGAGCGAAGCGATGGAAGCGTTGGAAGTCATTGGATTGCCAACCATTATCCGGCCCAGCTTCACGATGGGCGGCACCGGTGGCGGAATCGCCTATAACCGGGAAGAATTTCTGACAATCGTAGAAAGCGGTCTGGATGCATCGCCAACCACGGAAATCCTAATTGAGGAATCCATTGTGGGTTGGAAAGAATATGAAATGGAAGTTGTCCGCGACAAGGACGACAATTGCATCATCATCTGTTCCATCGAAAACGTGGACCCAATGGGTGTGCATACCGGCGACAGCATCACGGTCGCCCCTGCCCTGACGTTGACTGACAAGGAATACCAGATCATGCGCAACGCATCCCTTGCGGTGCTGCGTGAAATCGGTGTTGAAACCGGCGGCTCAAACGTTCAGTTCGCTGTCAATCCAGCGGACGGGCGCCTTGTGGTCATCGAGATGAACCCACGTGTGTCGCGCTCATCAGCCCTTGCGTCAAAAGCCACTGGGTTCCCAATTGCCAAGGTCGCAGCAAAACTGGCTGTTGGCTACACGTTGGACGAGTTGGAAAACGATATTACCGGCGGTGCGACGCCAGCTGCTTTCGAGCCGACCATTGATTATGTGGTCACCAAGATACCGCGTTTTACATTTGAGAAATTTGCCGGTGCAGAACCGATTCTGGGCACCGCCATGAAATCCGTTGGCGAAGTCATGGCGATTGGCCGCACCTTCCAGGAATCCCTGCAAAAGGCGCTGCGTGGCCTGGAAACAGGCCTGACCGGCCTCAATGAAGTGGAGATACCGGGCCTCGGCCTGGGAGATGATAAAAACGCCATTCGCGCAGCTCTTGGATCGCCAACACCGGATCGGTTGCTGAAAGCGGCACAAGCCATGCGTCACGGACTCAGCGATGACGAGATTTTTGCTGCCTGCCAGATAGAACCATGGTTTCTGGGGCAGATGCGCGATCTGATCAATCTGGAAGAGCGCGTGCGTGCACACGGACTGCCGCAAACCCCTGGTGCCCTGCGCAGCTTGAAAGCATGCGGTTTTTCGGACAATCGTCTGGCAGAATTAGCAGGTGTTGCGCCGAAGGATGTTCAGGAACTGCGTCACAGCCTGAATGTACGCCCGGTCTTTAAGAAGATCGATACCTGTGCTGCCGAATTCGCCTCGCCGACCCCTTACATGTACTCCACCTATGAAGTCCCCTTCGGTGCTGAACCTGTGGATGAAGCAGAGCCGACAGACGCAAAAAAGATCATCATTCTGGGCGGCGGACCCAACAGGATTGGTCAGGGCATAGAATTCGATTATTGCTGCTGCCATGCCGCTTTCGCGCTGCATGATGCCGGTTATGAAACCATCATGGTCAATTGTAACCCAGAAACAGTCTCCACCGATTACGACACATCGGACCGTTTGTATTTTGAATCACTGACTGCCGAAGACGTTCTGGAGATTGTGCATACGGAAACTTCAAAAGGCACCTTGCATGGTGTTATCGTGCAATTGGGCGGGCAAACACCGCTGAATCTGGCCCAGGCACTGGAAGATGCAGGCGTTCCCATTCTAGGTACACCGCCCGATGCAATCGATCTGGCCGAAGATCGAGATCGCTTCAAAGCACTGCTGGATCAGGTGAAACAGAAACAACCGGAAAACGGCATTGCTCGATCCGGAGAAGAAGCCAGAGAAATTGCAGAACGGATCGGTTATCCGGTTGTCATTCGCCCCTCATATGTTTTGGGCGGCAGAGCCATGGAAATCGTCCGCGATACCGGACATCTTGAGCGCTACATTACGGAAGCCGTTGTTGTCTCTGGGTCATCACCCGTCTTGATTGACAGCTATCTGTCTGATGCCATTGAAGTAGATGTGGACGCTATTTGCGATGGCAAAGACGTCTTTGTCTGCGGAATTATGGAGCACATTGAGGAAGCCGGCATTCACTCTGGCGACAGTGCCTGTTCCTTGCCGCCATTTTCTCTGGGTCCCGATGTTCTGGAGCAATTGGAGCAACAGACGAAAGCAATGGCTCTGGCCATTGGTGTCGTGGGTCTCATGAATATGCAATACGCCATCAAAGATAATGACATTTATGTCCTTGAGGTTAATCCAAGAGCCAGTCGAACAGTGCCGTTCGTAGCCAAAACTATTGGCATGCCGGTCGCAAAACTTGCCGCACGTGTTATGGCTGGTGAACGTTTGGCAGACATGGACCTGACAAAACCTGTCTACGATCACATAGCGGTCAAAGAAGCCGTCTTCCCGTTTGCACGCTTTCCTGGCGTCGACACTGTTCTTGGACCGGAAATGCGGTCAACCGGTGAAGTAATGGGGCTGGACAGCAGCTTTCCAATCGCTTTTGCCAAGAGCCAATTGGGCAGTGGAACCAAAGTGCCGGTGGGTGGCAAGGTATTCGTCTCTGTTCGAGACAAGGACAAAGCACGCATTTTGGACACAATTTCCAAGCTTCAGCGTCTTGGCTTTTCCGTTGTCGCAACAAGTGGAACCGCTCGTTACCTGACGGAACAAGGTATCACCTGCACCAAGGTCAATAAGGTTCTGGAAGGTCGTCCACACATCGTGGACGCGATCAAGAACAATGAAATTGCCTTGGTATTCAACACGACAGAAGGCGCTCAAGCGCTGACAGACAGCCGTTCTCTGCGTCAGGCGGCCCTGATTAACAAGGTGCCCTATTACACCACGCTGGCAGGTGCAATTGCCGCAACAGACGGAATCGAAGCCTTTGCAAGCGGGACGCTTGAAGTTCGCGCACTTCAGTCGTACTTTAGCTGATGTAAGTATCTGAGCTGGGCCACCTATTCTTACCGGAATGGGTGGTCCGCTTTTCTTTTTGTCTGGGCCTCACCGGTGCATGCCTCATGCAATGCCAGTGACCCACTATTTGGAGAGGGGACATCAATGGACAAGATCCCTATGACTGCCGGCGGCAATGCAGCCCTGCAGGAAGAATTTAGACAACGCACTCAGGAAGGGCGTCCGCGCATTATCGCGGCCATTTCAGAGGCCCGCGCTCATGGCGATCTTTCGGAAAACGCCGAATACCATGCCGCCAAGGAAGCGCAGAGTCACAATGAAGGCCGCATCGCAGAGCTGGAAGATCAGCTTGCCCGCGCCGAAATCATCGACATTTCCAAATTGTCCGGCGATACGGTCAAGTTTGGTGCCACGGTGAAACTGGCTGATGAAGATTCGGATGAAGAGATCACTTACCAGGTTGTTGGTGATGCCGAATCTGACGTCAAGGCAGGCAAGATATCCATTTCATCTCCCATATCTCGCGCGTTGATTGGTAAGTCTGTGGGTGATTCCATCGAAGTGTCTGCACCGGGTGGTGCGCGCGGCTATGAAATCTTGGACGTTTCCTTCATCTAGAATCAAGCCCGTTTGCGTAGGGGTAAATGATCGTGCAGTTGACCGATATTTTTCGTTACCCCGTAAAGGGTCTGGCACCTCAAAGCTTGCCTTTTGCTGATTTGGAAGCCGGCCGACCTATGGCCGGTGACAGAAAGTTTGCGCTTGCCCATAAAGCTTCGAAATACGATCCGGCTGATCCGGTTTGGGTGAAGCGCAACAATTTTGTGGTTGTTGCCCTAACTCCGAAACTGGCAACCATCGCCACGCAATATGATGATGCAAAAGGCATCATCACGGTGACAGACCATGATGGCGTAGATCATAGCTTCAATCTGTCAAAGCCAGACGATATGTCCCGCTTTGGTTCTCTGATTGAGAGCTATGGCGGAGCTGCTCAACCGGCACCCTACACGCTGGCACATGTTCCAGGTGGCACCTTGGCCGACCGAGATACGCAAACCCTGTCTTTGCACAACAGCGCTTCTCATGACGCTGTATCCGCGAGCAGCAACATTGAGCTGTCGAGACGCCGTTGGCGTGGCAATCTATGGTGCGACGGCTTGCCTGCCTGGGAAGAGTTTTCCTGGATAGGGAAAGACATCAGCATAGGTTCGGTACGCTTTGCAGTTACGGAACGCATCGAGCGCTGCGCTGCCACCAGCGCCAATACATCAACCGGTGAACGCGACATAGATATGTTGTCTCATTTGTCCACGACGTATGGGCACCGTGATTTTGGTGTGTTGTGTAGAATTATCTCCGGCGGCCGCATCCAGCCAGGCGACCAAATTCAGGTTCACAACTGATCCATTTATGCGAGGGAGCCGGTCAGTGATCTTAAGGATACTTGCCTATTGCGCCCTATTGGTTCCGATCACCTTCACCGGCCTTGCGATAACGGGTCGCTGGTTTCGTCCAATGGACAGTTTTTCGCATTTTTTTCATTATTATTGTTTGGCTTTCGCTGGAATTGCCATCCTCGCTGCCCTGCTAAAACTCAAGGGACCAGCTGTGACCGCTGTCGTGTCACTCATCTGCACGATCCTGCTTCTTGGCCCAGCAAAACCCTTCGCTTTTGCAATGGCGACGCCGGATAATGGTGTGGAAACCGGTACTTTGAAAATTCTGACCTTCAATCTGCTTTTTGCAAATGAACAGGTCGACCGGGTCACAGAATATGTTGAGCGGCAAAATCCGGACATTGTCCTCCTGCAGGAAGTATCACCCATAAATGGCAAGGTAGTTGACTTGCTGGAAGGTTACAGATTTCACCAAAGATGCCGGGTTAGCCCCGTTATGGAAACTGTAGTGTTGTCAAAAATGGAACCAACGGCCCAGGGATGTCTCCCAAATGCCGAGGTGCCATGGATGGATTTGTCCCTGAATGGCAAACCAATCCGCACCCTGTCTGTACATTTGAATTGGCCCTGGCCGTTCCGCCAATGGCACAATATTGATGATCTCAGAAATGATTTGGCAGCGTTACCCGAAAAACGGCCCGTAATTTTGGGTGGCGACTTCAACGCGGTGCCTTGGAGTCATGCAGTAAGAACGGTTGAAGACATCA
>CAZOCA010000065.1:5493-9554 GCA_964578105.1 uncultured Pararhizobium sp. | reverse complement strand
TTCCAGCAAAGTGATCTGCTGACAGCCGGATCGTGACCGATAATAATAAGGGAGTTGGCAGCATCTGGTCTGCTTGATTGATGATGGTGAATACAAACGGATCCACACCTGAAATTGCCAATTCCAAACTGCCAAATTCTGATGTTGAACTTGCCATAGAGGCCAGAAATATCACGCAGGTTTTCGGCACGCCCGGCGATGAAACCAGCGTGGTTGCATTGGACAATGTGTCGATTGAAGCAAGACGGGGCGAGCTTCTTTGCCTCATCGGTCCCAGCGGTTGCGGCAAGAGCACATTGCTGAACCTTATGGGCGGCTTGGCGACCCAATCATCCGGCGAGTTGCTGGTAAATGACAGGCCGCTATCTGGACCAAGACCGGATGAAGTCGCGTTTGTTTTTCAGGAGAGTGCACTCTTTCCCTGGAACACCATCATTGAGAACATTGAGGTTGGACTGGAGTTCCGCGGTGTCCCAAAAGAAGAGCGGGGAACCCGCGCGCGCGAAGCGATAGAGGCCGTTGGTCTTGGCTCTTTCGGCAACCATTATCCGGGGCAGATTTCAGGCGGTATGAAGCAACGCGCGCAATTGGCACGTGCCCTCAGCCTGCAAACCGATATTATACTGATGGACGAACCCTTTGGGGCGCTTGATGAGCAGACCAGAATGGTGCTCGGCGAAGATCTGTCGGTCATGCTGTCACAAACCGAAAAGACAATTGTATTTGTAACCCACAGTCTGGTCGAAGCGGTTTTTCTGGCTGACCGGGTCGCGATCATGACCTCATTGCCCGGGACCATCAAAGAAATCATCGAGATTGACGAGCCTCATCCGCGCAACCCGGATTTCATCACTTCGGACAAATTCAACAAATTGCGCAATCACCTTTATTCCATGCTGCACGATGAAATACGCAAGGCGGTGGAACGGGAAAGCAAGCTCTCTCAGAAACCCGGGGGCAGGTGACCATGGACAACCGGGGCCTTGTAAAGCTGTTCCAATTTACATTTTTCGCAGCCATTTTCGGGCTTTGGTATGGCGTCACATCCACTGGCTATGTCAGCAGTATTTTTCTGCCTGAATTGCCGGTTCTGGCACGTGCATTTGTGAAGCTGATCATATCGGGAGACTGGATTTCACCACTTCAAATTACGCTCTATGAAGTTGTTTGCGCTTATGCGATTTCCATCACCGCTGGCACATTTATCGGGTTTCTCGTCAGCCGTTCCAAATTTTCAACCCGCGTATTCGAACCGCTTTTCTCCTCAATTTTCGCGATCCCGCTGATTATCTTCTATCCACTGGCCATGTTGTTCTTCGGACTGGGCGTGGGATCGAAAATCGCACTTGGTGCAACCGTGAGCTTCTTTCCGATTGTGCTGAACACGATCAGCGGATTCAGCAATGTGAACCCGGTTTACACACGCGCGGCCAGTTCTATGGGCGCGTCCGGTTTTTTGCTTTTCAGGCGTGTGCTGCTGCCGGCTGCCCTTCCAGTTATCCTGACAGGTCTGCGGATCGGTTTTGTCTTGTGTTTCCTGTCCATCATCGGGGGTGAAACGCTTGGCTCGCTGAACGGTCTGGGCCACAAAATCGTATTCCACGCTGAATCAATGAACACGGCGGGAATGTTCACTTACATAATTTTCGTGATCATCATCGCCTTCATATTAAACACTTTGGTGCTGCGCCTTGAACGAAAAGGGGCGCACTACCGATGAGCCAGATATCTCCAGTTTCCAGAGCGGTCAACATGCCCGCACTGTTCCGATCCCCCCTTGTGGCACGTCTCGGCGTCATTTTTATATTCATCCTGATCTGGGAGTTCGGTGCGCACTTGTATGACGATCAGGATTTCCTCGCCACAGCCACCCAGACGGCCGCATCACTGATTCCATTGATACAGGATCCAAAAGTCCTTTCCGCGCTTGGTTACATGATCGTTGCGCTGATTTCCGGGTTCTCAATGGCGCTGTTGTCAGGTGGCATTTTGGGGATGCTGATCGGCGTCAACAAATTGTCCTACCGCACCTTCTTTCCGATCATTGTTTTGATCTATGCAATTCCGCAAGTCACGCTTCTGCCGCTGTTTGTCCTGACCTTTGGCATCGGGACTGCGGTCAAGATTGTCTACGGTTTCACACATGGATTTTTCCCGATCATTGTCTGTGTGATTGCAGGCACGCAGAACATCAATCCTGTCCTGATGACGGCTGCCCGCTCAATGGGTGCGTCCAGGGGGCAGATCTTTCGGCGCATCGTATTTCCCTTTGTCATCCCAAGCCTGTTCACCGGCATGCGCCTTGGCATGTCTGCGACACTCATAGGCGTTATTCTCGCCGAACTTTACGCCAGTCAGGGCGGTATTGGTTACTACACTAGGCACTTTTCTGATTCCTTTGAGCCGCAAAACCTGTTTGCTCTGGTTATCCTGATTGCAGCTGCAGCGATTGTTTTGAATGAGATTTTGCGCAAAGCGGAAACCCATTTTTCCAGATGGCGACAATAGAATGTTCTCGGCGCTGAGTTCGCATGGGCATGGCCCACTGTTTTGAACCCGGTCTTCGTTATCGTCCATGCGTACATGTTCGCAGATAAGTACGTTAATCCGCCGGGAGAGTTTTTCAGTTTGCACCAGATTACAAGCTAATTAACTGAAATTATTCAATAAAAATAAGAACACGAGATTTGCTCTAAGCCTTCAAGAAAGCATCGCACGCACTAAAGAAACAATTTACGGTTTTCCGTAGAACAGCAATAGGGGAGGCGAAATGGAGCGGGTTACTGACTTAAATCAGGGTCCTCAAAGTCTGCTTGCTTTGCGTGGTTCCCAAGACATGCTCAGGGCATTCGCGCTTGTTCGCGAGGGGCGTTTGTTCGATCTGGAACGTGTTCGTTACCCCCATATGCCGGCACAGGGCCCGGCCCATGTGCCATTGCAAGTTACGGCCTACCGCACACCCAGAGGCATTCAGGTTCAGGATGACCAGAAATGGATGGGCGAGAATAAAGTCAACTTCAATTGGATGAGCGAAGTCATCAATAGCAGCGCGCATTGCGGCGCTCATATTGACTCGCTCGCCCATGCGACAGCCGGCCCGGATAATCACTGGTTTGGCGGCAGCACAGCAGACAAGGATCTGGGAGATTTTGGGCCGCTCACCCATGATGCATCGCAAATTCCGCCTGTTATCACCAAAGGTATCCTGATCGATATTCCGGCCCTGAAGGGCGTTGACGCTTTGCCAGCTCATGCGGCTATAACGGCAGATGATGTGAAGGCGGCTTTGACGCGCCAGAACACTGCGCTGCAACCAGGTGATATTGCGCTAATTCGTACAGGACAGCTGGACGGCTGGCCCAATGAAAAATTTATCGCCGAGCATGAATTATCCGGCATTGACCATGGTGCCGCTGTCTATCTGGCAGACCAGGGTGTGGTGGCCATTGGCAGCGATGGTCCATGTGTGGAAAATCTGCCGTCTTCGACAGAAGGCAATCCGCACCCGGTGCATATTGAATTGCTTATAGAGCGCGGGATTTTCATTCTCGAAATGGTTGATACCACTGAGCTTGCCCGAAAAGGCATTTATGAATTTTGCTTCATCGCGCTGCCGCTGAAGATCAAGGGCGCGACCGCCTCCATGATCAGACCTGTAGCGATTGTGTAGTTGCCATGAGCCAGAACACACTCACGATTGCAGCATCAACCGGGGCTTTGGTACCCGCGCCCGGGCAGGGCCTGCGACCGGGTGACATGACCGACGCGGTGATCGAAGAGGGGCTTCAATCACTTGTCATTGCGGGATTCAGCGCTGTTGAATTGAGCGATATCTGGCTGGATTCCCGAACAATGCCTCCCTCCCAGGCCAAGAAACTGGCACGCATGGTGGCGGATGCTGGCCTGTCAATCATCGGTCTAAGCACGCTGGGTTTGAAAGACGCAAACCACGCGCTCGATATCGCACAGGAATTGGGTGCGCAGCCCATCTGAATCGGTTAGCACAAGCCCCCAAGAGCCGGGCGCGAAACCCTTTCCATCTGGGCGAACACTCCAGCAAA
>CAZOCA010000065.1:368-5483 GCA_964578105.1 uncultured Pararhizobium sp. | reverse complement strand
TTGCAAACGTGCCGGGAATGCGGGCATCCGGGTTGTCATGGAGATGAACGAAAATGCGATCATCGATCGTTCCGCTCATGTTCTGCGGCTTCTTGATATGGTTGATGCTGACAATCTGGGCGTCAATCCTGATCTTGGAAACCTGACCCGGGTCACCGTACCGATGATTGAGACCTGGTACGAAACGCTGAATGCCCTCGCGCCGCATACGGAATATTGGCACGTCAAAAACAATCTTCGGATGGAGCATCCCGACGGAATTATCGTCACGCATCCAAGTGCCATGGACGACGGTGTCATTGATTACCGGGTTGCTCTGCAAACCCTTCTGGCATGCGGATTTTCCGGGCCGATAGTTGTGGAATCCTATTGGGGAGACCGCATTGGCGGCTTGGAACGCTCACGAATCTATCTTGAAAAACTGACGAACCAAATCAGTCAGATACGCCGCACAAGCGGTGGCCAATAAGAGCGGGAAGCGCTGACAGACACTTATCAAAATCAACGAAATTAAAGTGTAGAGGAGCACAAAATGACACAATTCGCGAAACAGGGACGTTTCAGAAAAATGACAGTGGCAGCAGCCCTGCTGCTGTCCTCGAGCCTGGTAACATCTGCGGCCATCGCCGCAACCTGCGGAGACATACCAACAATAGCGCCGCAAGATAGTGAAGGTGTGTTGTCATCCGTAGCTGCATCTTATGCGCCAGCCTACAATGGATATTCTTCCCCTATTGGCGCCAGCCCCTGGGCCGATTTCAAATCCTCCAAGGATGGTGACTACACGATTGCTATCCTGTGGGGACCGCTGGACAATGACACTCAGGTGGCTTTTGTTGAAACGGCCGAAGCAGAGCTTGGCAAATTTGAGTCCGTTGGTGAAGTTGTTGTGCGCACAGCCAGTGCCAATGATGCCGTGGCCCAACAGGTGCAGCAATTCAATGCGCTGATTGCCGAAAAAGTTGATGCCATCATCACACAACCATTGTCCAGTGAAGCGCTGGTTGCACCCATTGAAGCTGCAAAAGAAGCCGGAATTCCGACAATTGTCCTGCTCTCGCCAGTCTCATCCCTGAGCGCGATCAATGTCAGTGCCAACAACTTCATGGCCGGTGCAGATGTTACCTCAGGCCTTGTTAAAATCATGAACGGCACCGGCAATATGCTCACCGTTCATGCCATTCCCGGCATTCAACTCGACAAGGATGAATTTGCCGGTATGGACGCGGTTCTGTCGAACTGCCCTGACATCACAACGGTTGGTGACCTGACCGGCTTCTTCGCGCCGCCCGTCGCCAAGGGTGAAACGTTGAAGTTTCTGGCCACTCATGGCGGAACAAAAATCAGTGGCGTTTTCCAGGCTGGCGGCGGCATGGCTGGCGGTATCATCAGCGCCTTTAACGATGCGCAATTGCCCGTACCGCCTGTTGGCGAATTGGGGGCTTCAAAAGCGCATCTTGGATACTGGAACCAGAACCGCGAAACCTATGAGACGGTCGGTGCAGAACTGACGCAAGGCTCGTTGGCGCGCGCTTCTGCCAGTGTTGCGCTGCGTATTCTTCAAGGCCAGGGCCTTAAAATCAGCAGCATCGTCGATACATTGCCGGTTATCACAGAGGCCGAGTTGGCTGATTGGGCTGATCCATCATGGGATCTGAACACGCCCGGCTCTGCACCAGGACCAGAAAGCAACCCATTCCTGAGCGAGGCCTATCTTGATGGCCTGTTCAACACGGGCAGCATGCCCAAATGACAATGAATGTTGCAGATGCGCGGTCTTCAGAGCCGCGCATCTCTACAACTGGCAAAACAGACAAACCCGCAAGTGACCGCGAAAGGCTCGTCCTGCGCGGGCAGGGTTTGGCAAAGTCCTTTGGCGCAACAAAAGCGCTAAGGGATTTCTCGTTTGATCTGCGCCCCGGCGAGGTTCACACCATTCAGGGTGAGAACGGCTCTGGCAAAAGCACGCTGGTCAAGGTTCTGGCAGGTGTGCACACGCCCGACAGCGGAACCATTGAAATTGACGGTCATTTGCTCAAACAAATGTCATCGCCTTTCCAGTCGTTGCAAAACGGAATTGGAACCGTCTTTCAGGAAGTGCTGGTTGTTGGACCGCAATCGGTTCTGCAAAATGTCTGGCTTGGGTCAGATGGTCTTTTCAAGGTGCGTTACGGACATGAAGAACGCGTTGCGAAAGCGACCGCAGTTCTCAATGACCTGCTCGGCCTGGTTCCCGATCTGGAAGCACCGGTTGAAACATTGTCGCTGAGCGACCGGCAGGCCTGCTCCATTGCCCGTGCCCTGTTGCGTGATCCCGCTGTATTGATCCTTGACGAGGCAACATCTGCTCTTGATGTCGCCACGCGGGACCGCCTGTTTGACATATTACGAACCCGCGCAGAGCGGGGCAAAAGTGTCCTTTTCATTTCACATCGCATGGATGAGGTTACCGAGATTTCAGATCGTGTCACCGTGATGCGTCTGGGAGAGACCGTGGGGACACTGAACCGCGCAGAGGCAACCCCTGCGCGCCTTGTGGAATTGATGACTGGATCGGATGTTTCCTCTGAGCCACGAAAACGCGCTGCGCCGAAATCAAAAGCACAACGAGTTTTGCTGGAAGCCCGGTCAATTGCCCTCCTTCCGGGTCGGCAACCCATCAACCTGACGGTTCAGGCCGGTGAAATGATTGGCCTTGCCGGACTGGAAGGGCATGGACAGGAAGCGTTGCTGCGCGCGCTGGGTGGCGGCATGACGAGCAGCGGCGAAATCATGATGCACAGCCAGAGCGACGCTGCGGTCGTTCGCAACGAAACGGAAGCCTCAAAACGCGGCATTGCCTATGTGCCAAGAGAGCGCAAAACCGAAGCTCTGTTCCTGCCATTGTCAGTGCTGGACAATTTTGCTTTGCCAACTTTGAAACAGGACACCAAGGGCGGGTTGCTTTGGCCTGCGCAATCCCGAAAACGCTTCTTCGATTTAGCGAAAAGATTAGGCATTCGCTACAATGATGCTGATGCGCCGGTCTCTACTTTAAGCGGCGGAAACCAGCAAAAAATTGTGATGGCACGCTGGTTGGCCGCAGATCCCAAAGTCCTTTTGCTGAACGATCCGACCCGCGGTGTCGATGCGCACACCAAGCAGGATTTGTATCACCTGCTGCAGGAACTCACAGATATCGGCCTGGCCGTCATCATGATTTCAAGCGAAGTGGATGAGCACCTGGCCCTGATGGACCGTGTTCTGGTGATGCGTGATCAGGAGATTTTCCGCGAATTGAACCGGTCTGAAATGTCGCGCACATCCATCGTCTCGGCATTCTTTGGAAAAGTGGAGCAATAGGCGCATGGGTTCTGTCGAGACAATCCGTTCTCAACTTCAGATATGGTTCAGGAGCAGTGTGTTTGCCGTATTGCTGACCGTGTTCCTGCTGCTGATCACCGCATTTCTCAATCCATGGATTCTGGCGCCGGCCAGTTGGGCCATCCTGCTCGGTACATTTGCACCTTTCGCAATAGCGGCCATGGCCAGCACGCCAGCCATTGTCAGTGGCGGTGGTGGCATTGATATTTCCATCGGGCCACTGATGGCTTTGATCGGCATTGTTTTTGTCAAAGTGTTGCTGCCCAACGGTCTGGGCGCGCCGTGGTTTTCCATTCCCATCATGTTGGCGATGGGGACAGCGGTCGGCATGTTTAATGGCATCGTGATTGCGCAGTTCCGCTATCCGCCCGTTATCACAACCATGTCGGTCAATTTTGTCCTCACGGGCATCTCGCTGGCTGTTGCACCCATTCCCATTGCTGCAATACCAAACTGGACATCGCAACTGGCGCACTGGATCGGCCCGATACCTGGCAGCCTGCTGACCATCGGCCTGCCAGTTCTGATCTGGGTTGGACTTAAGAAAACCGCGTTCAATCGCACCCTGTTTGCAGTTGGTGCAGATGATGCAACGGCGTTTTCAGCGGGCATTGATGTGGTGCGCACCCGGATCGTTGCATATGGGCTGGGCGGCCTGTTTGCAGGGATTGGAGCCATTGCACTGACAGCGTTGCTTCAATCAGCTGATGCCACACAGGGCGGTCAATATACCCTGTTGGCCATTGCTGCCGTGGCGCTGGGCGGCACGACATTGAATGGCGGGCGCGGCACATTGCGCGGCGCAGTCTTTGGCGCGGCCGCAATCTTCCTGCTGCAGGACGTGCTGACCGCATTGGACGTGCCGTCAACCTGGTTGCGCAGCGCTTATGGCGCGGCGTTGCTGGCAGGTGTGATTGTTGGAGCACGAGCCATCATGCGCCGCTCGAGATCAAGCGAGGCGCATGGATGATGACCCAACCTGACAGCCAGTCCACCGCTGCTCGCGATATGGAAGGGCAGCAGCTTCCACAAAGAACCCTGTGGCAGAGCATTGTGCTGCTTCAGCGGCAATTTCCATTGCTGCAAATTCTGGTTCTGATTGCGGCCCTTGCCTATGGAACGCTGACAATGGACAGCTTTCTCAATCCATTCAGCGTGCGCACAATGCTGATCCTGGCATCTCTGCTTGGGCTGGCAGCCCTGGGCCAGACATTGGCCATTCTTGTGGGCGGAATTGATGTGTCCATACCGGCTTTTATCGTTCTGGGTTCCACACTCATCACACAGATTACCGGACCGGAAGGTGTGCCGCTGGGCGTTGCCATTCTTGTGATCATTGTGCTGGCTGGTTTCTGCGGGGGTCTCAGTGGTTGGATTGCACACAAATATTCCATTCATCCTCTGATCGTGACCCTTGCCATGGGGTCGCTGGTTTCAGGCGTTCTGCTGGGTTGGACAAATGCCAATATCACGGGCGTAGCTCCGCCATTTCTGGGCGCACTGACAAGGCCGTTTGCATCGACATTCGGCCTTCCCGTGCCGCCGGTTGTAATTATCTGGCTGGCCGTGGGCGTCGTCATGGCAGTGGTCCTGAAGCGTACCGTATTTGGCCGCCAGCTCTACGCAACCGCGCTTAACCCACGTGCTGCCGATCTAGCTTTGGTCCGGACACGGTAAAAATGGGTTAAATAATTTCCAAAAAGCGCAAACGAAAATCCAATAACCGCCATCATGGTGGACGGTTTTCCCGAA
>CAZOCA010000065.1:0-358 GCA_964578105.1 uncultured Pararhizobium sp. | reverse complement strand
GTTCATCTGGGTCACAGTCTTTGCCATCAGCGCCATTATGTCTGCCATGACCGGCCTGCTGGTGGTCGGGTTTGCCGGAACCGCAAATGCCACTTTGGGCGACCCTTACCTCTTTCAGGGTCTGGCTGCTGTGATTTTGGGGGGCGCAGCGCCATTGACCGGGGCCGTTGATTATTGGCGCACCATGCTGGGTGCCATGATCTTTACGGTGCTCAGCACGCTGCTGGTTGCCGGCGGTTTTACCGAAGCTGACAAGCAGATCACATTTGGATTGCTGATCCTTGTGGCTGTCGGCGTTTATGGCCGCGAACCAAGAGTGAAAGACCGTGTGTAAGGCGATGTTCAACAGGGATACGAA
>CAZOCA010000064.1:5433-9684 GCA_964578105.1 uncultured Pararhizobium sp. | reverse complement strand
GTCATGATGCTGCCGATCATCGGCATACTCCCAGACAATCTCACCTACCCAACTGTATTCGCGCAATAGGCCACCCTTGCCGCCACCCGGTCGAGGGCCATCGGGTGTTTCGCCCGACCACAGCAGATTGCCGTTTTCCAACAGATAGGCATAGTTTCCGGGAACAAACGGGTGTGACCAGGAATGAACCACTTCGCCGCTCATATCGATGAGGTAAGTCTGTTGGGTATGAAGCGGGCTGATCAGGGTAAAGCCATCAGTCGCTTCGCTCCTGTCATATTCCCAAAGACCAGTCGTTCTCTGACGCATGGCTGTACTCTTTTTACGCGACATGTGTGGGTCGAGGCGCGGTATCACCGAGGCGGATCATCTCTCGAAGCATTAGCTCCATCAGTTCGGCACGGGGCTGGGCATGCGCTGGCGAGTTCCAAAGGTTTTGGGTCTCACCCGGATCAATTTCCCGATCGAAAAGCTCTCCGTAATCCATGCCATCAAACAGGCTCAGCCTCCATCTCCCGGTCACAAAAGTGCGTGTGCGCATGCCCTCGTCTGTGCCAAGATGGATGCCCAGTTCGTCCTCTTCAACCAGCATGCCCTGCCGGGATGCCAATTCATTGACGTTGGTTTGAGATATGATGTCCATCCCCTGGGACCCGTTTTGAGGTGCCAACCCGGCACGCGCCAGTATCGTTGTGCCAATATCAATTGTACCGCCCAGTTGTTGACTGACGCTGGCGCTTGGTTCGTCAGGGTCAGACCAGATAAAGGGGACGCGCAAAACACCATCGTAGTGAAGCCCATGCTTCAACATCAATCCGTGGTCACCCATGAAATCACCGTGGTCACTGGTGAAAATGACAATTGTATTTTCATCAAGGCCGCGCGCCCGCAATCCTTCCAAAACACGCCCAATAGCATCGTCAACCATGGTTATCATGCCGTAGGTCAAAGCTATGATCTGCCGGGTGGCCTCTGCATCTGTCGTCACGAAGGGTCTGGGTCCTGCATCGTCAGCTTTATCGTTGAGTGTATCGGACCGCAACGCAGTGAGGAATGGATGCTCATCCTTTCCAATCGTCTTGAAAGTTTCGGGGAGCGGTATGTCATTGGGATCATACAAATCAAAATAACGCCCCGGAGGCGTAAACGGATGATGCGGATCAGGAAAGGAACATTGAATAAAAAATGGTTGATTCTCATCACCTTTTGCCACCTCATCCAGAAACGAGAGTGTTTCATCTGCAACGTAACTGGTTGGGTAAAGCTCTTCAGGTACTGAGGTGCGCCACGCCTGCGGCGCTCGCAATCCCGTGGTTTCCAGAGCTGCATCCGGGCCGCGCAAAGCTTCCGGATCGGTGTGCCTGTCCTGAAGCCAGCGGTCATAGTGGCCGTGAACCTGATCTCCATGTCCGTTTGCAAAGCGCACATGATCAAATCCGTAATAGGGAAGTCTGATCTCCTTATCCGGATTTTCAGCCCACTGCTTCATCATCTCCGCTTCATATGCCGGTCCAGTCCTTCGTTCACGAACGGCATCACCAAGGTCTTCAGGCGGCTCAGCCAGATTGGCTTTTTGCTGGCTGGCATTATTGCTCACGGGACGGCCGGTCATGTTCTGAAGGTGGCTCTTGCCGATCAGGCCGGTCTTGTAACCTGCAGATCGAAGCAAATCGACAAATGTCACCGCCTCAAGATCCAGTGGAATACCATTATGCCGCGACCCGTTGGTACCGGGCATTCTGCCTGTCATCATCGCAATGCGGTTTGGCATGCAGATTGGACAGGCCACATAAAACTTGTCAAAGCGCCGTCCTCGTTCTGCGAGTCCATCAATATTGGGGGTCTGAACAATCGGATTACCGTAACAGCCCAAATGGTCAGCCCGATGCTGATCGGTCAGGAACAGAAGAAAATTCGGTTGGCGCATGGGCTGACTTTCAGATCTGGTGATATTTGAATTTCGTTATGTTTTTTTGGGCTGCGTGCCCATCTCGGTCCGGAAGTGTTTTCGGCCAATCAAGGATGTCAGCCCAATGACAATCAGAATTGCAATGGCGGCCAATGGGACCGGCGTCATCAACAATTCAAGCCAGTTGCCACGCGCGGTCCCTGCCGCAGTTCGCAACCGCTCTTCTGCCAATGGTGCAAGAATGAAGCCGATAACGAACGGTGCGAGCGGAAACCGGAACCAGGACATGAACAGACCAAGCACCCCGAAGGCAAACATAATGGCTGTGTCTTCGACCCGGTTATTTGTCGAGATAACACCAACGGTGCACATCATCAGTACAAGAGGAACCAACAGATATTTGGGCACTGAAAGGACCGAGCGAAGATAGCGCACAGATAGAACCATTACGAACAAGGTGACAATATTGGCGACCAGATAGGTTGAAATAATCCCGTAAAACACTTCCGGATGCTCTGAAACAAGAAGCGGCCCGGGCTGGATCTGGTGCAAAATGAGTGCTGCCATCAGCAACACATCCTGACCCGATCCGGGAATGCCCAATGCGATCATTGGAACAAGCGCGCCACCAACTGTTGCGTTGTTTCCGCTTTCCGAGGCCACAAGAGCCTCTTCACTGCCGTGGCCAAATTCTTCACGATTCTTGGACAATCCTTTGGCGGCTGAATAAGCGACAATTGCACCAATATTTGCGCCAATGCCTGGCATAAGCCCAATGATTGTGCCGATGAGAGACGATCTGATCAAATTGCCTAAATGCCGGAATGGTCGGCCAAGCTCATGGAAAATTTCCGAGAGTCGCGCTGAAGTCTGCTGCACCACAGGCCGTTCATCACTTGAATCAACCAGCATCTGGCGCACTGCAAACGCACCAATCAGAACCGCCAGAAGGTCAAACCCGTTCGACAGCGTTGGCACTCCGAACGTAAACCGGTTTGTCGCTGAAATACTGTCAAACCCGACCAGAGCCAGACTGATACCAAGCACACCAGAAATGAGAGATTTGAGCACAGAGCCCTGCCCTGCAAATGCAATCAGGATCAGGCCGAGCGCTATGAAAACGAAATAGTCGAAGCTTTGCAGCTGTGAAGCCAGGCGAGCCAATGGCGCAGACAAGCCTGCGAGAACCAGCCAGGACACAATGCCGCCAAACAGGGAGGCCATAATTCCGATAGAAAGTGCCCGTGCGGCAAACCCTTTTCGTGCCATTGCATTGCCGTCAATTGCCGTCATGACGGCAGCAGGTGTTCCCGGCACACCAATCAAAACAGCCGATGACAGACCACCTGTGACACCGCCTACATAAATGCCGATCAGCAGCACTTGGGCGAGCAGATTATCCATGGCAAAAGTTGCAGGTAGGACAAGCGCCATCAACATGCCGCCACCCAGCCCTGGGATTGCGCCGACAACCACACCGGCAACCACACCGATGATGCAGTAAAGCATCGGCATCGGCTCAACCATGTATGCAAGAGAATTAAGGAGGTCGTTCATACCCGCTCACTAAGGAAGGTTGACGAAAAGGATGCTGCGGAATGTGTAAGAAATCGCAGAAACCGCCAGCACGGCCGTTACGCCCAATATGATGAGCGATTTGGCACGATGCGGAACCAAAACGGCACCCGCAGACAGCATAAAAAGCATCGAAGCCAATTCGAAATTTGCCCATCTGAAGATAAGAATGAACACGTAGGCACCCAGCAACAGAACAATGAGACCTTGCCGGAATAAATCCGGGGCAATTAACCGGCTCACTTGTTTCAAATCACCAGCTATCTCAGCCTGCCGAAACTGCCGTACCACTGCCACACACAACAGAATAACAGATAGAACACCCATCATCGCCACAGCGAATTTTGGAAAAAACCCTGGCCCCAACAAATCGTAGCCAGGGTTTTCGATGAGTGTCGCACGCCAGTACATGACTGCAGAAAAGGCTGTCAGAAACACGCCTGAAACGATGTCACGCATCTTTAGCTCCCCTCCTCAGCCAATCAATGCAATTCGCCGGAACACATTTGTGATCGTCGCTTCAAATGACCCGTCATCAAAAATGCACATGAAACCTGACAGACCAAGCCTCACCGACACCTAAGATAGCAAGTCAACGAGTCTAAGGCAGCAACATAGAAGCAACCCGACCAAATATCACTCGGCGGACCCGCACCGATTTTATTTTTTGACCAGGCCAAAGCGTTCAAATGCTGATCGGCGCTCATCGTTCATTTCTTTCGAAAACTTTGACAGTTCTGCGCCTGTCAAAAGCGCTGACTGCATAT
>CAZOCA010000064.1:0-5423 GCA_964578105.1 uncultured Pararhizobium sp. | reverse complement strand
TTCCATCAACTCATGACGTTTTGCCGGGTCGGAAAAAGCTTCGGTAAATATGCCGCTCCAGTAATCCTTGATCTCCTGTGGAAGATCCTTGCGACCCCACAAATAACCGTAGGCACAGCTTGTCCGGGGAGTCTGGAACCCCTGTTCGCCCATTGTGCTGAGGTCAGACAAAGAAGGATGACGTTCACTTCCGTACCAGGCCAAAGCAGTGACGTCGCCTGCACGCACCTGAGAGCCGATTTCTGTGGGCGAGTTATCAATCAGATCAATCTCCCCGGATATCAGCGCCTGACGACTGGCCGCGCCTCCGCCGCCAACTGAAACAAGATTAAGATCAATTCCAAGTTCCTCTTCCAGTCGCAGCATATTTATATGCGACAGCGACCCGATATTGATGGCAGCATTGATCTCATTTGGATGTTCGGTCGCGTAAGCCTGCAATTCTTTCAGGTTCGAATAAGGCGCATCCCCTGCAGCAAACAAACCAAGACAGAACTGGGCAACGCGAGCAACTGGCTCCATCTGATCAAGAAGCTCAAAGCCGAGCAATCCCATTGCGCTGGTTTGAAAAGGTGCATCATGAATAAAGAGGAATGTGTATCCGTCTGCCGGTTGTTCGGCCACAAAACGTGTACCTGCAACCGTTCCAGCGCCCGGCATCGCAGTCACATTGATAGATTGTGGAATATCACCCTGAATGATGTTCAACGTTGACAAGGCAAGATTATGAATGCCTCCACCGGCATTATTCGGGAAGACCCATTGTATGGGTTTTTCCGGATATTCCGCGCTCGCACCTGTTGCAAACAAAACCAATGCCCCGACTAGGACGGCCATTTTCTTACGCATCTGAGTTCCTCCCATTATGGATTTCGAATTTGAATTCGACTTGAGCCAACTAATGCTCATCCCTTCGTGAAACACCATCGAAATACCCGACAGTTCCGCTGGGTGGAACTTGCAACTCTCAGTGCGCGCGTAATTGAACGGGTGCGTGTTCTGTTCAGCCCGCGAGATAACCAGGAACGATCTATCCTCAGACTTAATTCAATCGTATATTGAGATCACTAGAATCAAAGCGGACAGGAAACACAGTGAACACCCCATTTGACCCGGCCGCCATTGCAGCGGTTGGTATTTATACAGCCCTGTGTGCTTTCATCCTGATCTGGCTGGGCAACAGCACCGGTTCTCTGCGCCGAAAACATCGTATTTCAGTTGGGGATGGCGGCAACAAGCATCTGATACGCACAATGCGCGGTCATGCAAATGCCGCCGAAAACATACCGATCACGCTGATCATGCTGGCGATTGCAGCGATGATTGGCACCCCGGTGTTTGTTTTGCACATTCTTGGCATTCTGTTCGTCCTGGGCCGCATCCTGCATGCGTGGCACTTCATTCAGGATGATGCACCGGGCTGGCAGCGCTTTGTTGGATTCGGCCTCTCGGCACTGGTCACGCTTGTGTTGGCCTTGGGATTGGCCGGACACGGTGTCTGGCTTATCTTCAGCTAGACCTAACATTCCGGTTTTGGATTCTGCGTTGTGATGCGGATTTAAACTGTTTTTTCCTGCTTTGCGGTTTCCGCGGCAATGCTTTGTTTGCCAGCCACGGCAAAAATCCGCTATGACACCCGCCCAGAGGATAAAACTGAACGCCAAATAAACACTGATCAACGAACCGAGGAACGTCCATGTCTGAAAACGGCCCATCATTTGACACGCTTGCAGTTCATGCAGGTGCCAAGCCCGACCCAACCACCGGTGCACGCGCAACCCCAATTTACCAGACCACAGCTTTTGTGTTTGAAGATGTCGACCATGCTGCCAGCCTGTTTGGCCTGCAGGCATTCGGAAATATCTATACCCGCATCACAAACCCGACAACAGCCGTTCTGGAAGAGCGCGTTGCAGCCCTTGAAGGCGGCACAGCAGGACTTGCCGTTGCATCGGGTCACTCCGCTCAATTGCTGGTGTTCCACACATTGATGCAGCCTGGTGATGAAATTGTTGCAGCCAAAAAGCTTTATGGTGGCTCCATCAATCAGATGAACCACTCGTTCAAGAATTTCGGTTGGAACGTCGTATGGGCAGATTCAGATGATCTGTCGTCTTTTGAAAATGCAATTACACCAAAAACCAAAGCCATTTTCATCGAGAGCCTTGCCAATCCCGGCGGCGTGGTGACCGATATTGAAGCCATCAGCAAAATTGCCAAGCGTGCAGGCGTTCCGCTTATTGTCGATAACACCATGGCAACACCCTATCTGTGCCGCCCCTTTGAGCATGGCGCAGACATTGTTGTGCACTCCTTGACAAAATTCCTGGGTGGTCACGGCAATTCCATGGGCGGTGCTATTGTGGATGGCGGAACATTCGACTGGATGCGTGAAGGCCGTTATCCAATGCTCAGCGAGCCACGCCCAGAATACAACAACATGGTCATCGGTGAAGTCTTTGGCAATTTTGCTTTTGCCATTGCCTGCCGCGTGCTTGGCCTGCGGGATTTGGGTCCGGCAATCTCACCGACAAACTCATTCAACATCCTGACCGGCATTGAAACCTTGAGCCTGCGCATGCAGCGCCATTGTGACAATGCTTTGAAGGTGGCTGAATTCCTGTCGAACCACCCGAAAATTGCCTGGGTATCCTATGCAGGTCTGCCGGGTGATCGCTATCACCAGCTTCAGCAGAAATACATGCCAAAGGGCGCCGGTGCAGTGTTCACCTTTGGTGTAACCGGCGGATACGATGCTGGCGTTGCCATGGTTGGAAAGGTTGAGCTGCTGTCTCACCTTGCCAATATTGGAGATACCAGAAGCCTGATCATTCATCCCGCTTCCACAACCCATCGCCAACTATCCGATGAGCAGAAAAAAGCTGCGGGTGCTGGTCCCGATGTGGTGCGTGTCTCTATCGGCATCGAAGACCCGGCAGACATCATTGCCGATCTGGAGCAGGCCCTCGCCTGATCTGATCTGATCTCTGGCAGTCAACAAAAAGGCCGTGGCGCTGAATTCCAGCGCCACGGCCTCTTTTTTAGGTACACAAGTCTGGCTGTGAATGCCGACAGTCATTAATAAGTGCTGGCGTTCTTCATAGCCATGACCAGGGCCGTATGCGCCCAGGTACCCTTGCCGCCGCGCGCTTCAATTTCCAGAAGCTGATCACGAGCTGCATTGCGCTGATTCTGCTGCAGATAGGCCTGGCCCATATAGGAACGTGCCAGAATGTAATCCGGGTCACGTTTCAACGCTTCCTTGTAATATCCCATACCAACATCCATCCGGCCCGCTTTGCGGTTTGAAAAGCCAAGATAGTTCAAGATACGCGGATCATCGGAGTTGCCGGCCAGTTGCAAAAGGTCAATCGCGTTCTCATATTGACCGTCATAGGCCAATTCCCGCGCTGCATCATAGAGCGTGTCATCATCAAACATGCCTTGCTGGGCGGATACGCAGGTTTTTGAATCCTTGTCCCACATCTGACCATCCTTGCACTTTTGCGTCGTCTCAGTTGGCTTGGGTGGCTCGGAACTATCAGAACCGGCTGCATTGGCCTGACCCAGCAGCAGGCCGAATGCCAGAACTGGAGCGCAAGACCAGGCAAGAAAGGCCTTGCCGGAAATGTTTGGGCGGCGGGATGGTGAGGAAGAATGGAACTGCGTCATAATAAACTCTCCGTTGGTTGTTGTTGAAGTTGGAACTACAAGGTCTACGGCGGGGCTTCAGAATAAGTTTCAAAAAAAATTCCACGCTTCGATTAATAACAATTTGCCGTGGCCATTGTTGGACGAACCAACGGGCCCAACGCTTGGAAATCCGCCTGTAACCGCACCCGAACAACAAATTTGTGAATGGCACTGAGAAAACTCTTGCACTACCGCAATGCATCGCGCTATCCCCGGCGGTGGAGAGGTGGCCGAGTGGTTGAAGGCGCGCCCCTGCTAAGGGTGTAAGCGTGAAAGCGTTTCGAGGGTTCGAATCCCTTCCTCTCCGCCATTCACCCTTATGAGCGTATGAATTATGTAAGATTCACACAACGCTCGGGAACCTACCCCGAATTCAACACCAAAGAAAATCGTTTTGAGACAGATGTTCAATCGCACCTAAAGGCAGCGGCTGAGCATCGTGTTTGCCTTACGTTGATAATTTTTCTGGATCAAAACCATTCTCAGTGCAAGGCAGCCAGACGAGCCAATTTTCCGCCATCAGATGTGTGGACAAGCTGCCTTTCTATCCAAAAAAAAGAGAAATTGGCGGAAGATTAAGCGCTCTGCCTCAGCAACATGCTCTCATTTTTACCAATTTGACCCATGATTGAACGTGGCTGAGTTCTGGTAGGCCCATGATTTCTTCAATTTGAAGGTGCTGGTTGTTACACTTAGCCCGCAAGGGCAGACATATTTGTCACAACCCCCGATAGAATATTAACCATGCTCTCAGAGAAGTACGCGCTTTGGGTGTATTTAGGGGCTTACAGCAGTGAATCCGCAAAGTATCATTTGACGATTAAGGGTTTCTGCGCGAAAACGATCAACCTTTTGTTAACCAATGCGCATTTTGCGACTGTGCATTGTATCTGAGTGTGATGTTGCAAGTGCGAAAGTGGCATTGGTATGAATTTCTTCAAGGTCTTTGTTTTTCTAACTGCACAATGTGTTGTGGCAAGCGCTATGGCTGCCGATCTGAGCACGTTCCAGCACTATGGCGGTGGGCAGTGCTTGTCTTCTTCGCATTCAAATATCATGAGCCTGCCGGAAGAAGAGATCGTGCGCGTCGTTGAAGAATACCATGATCTTGCGAGCATGGAGCTTGAATCCGCCACAGTGATTTACTCCCGAAGCCCTGCTTTCGAATGGGCTGGTGAAGCGAAAATTGCGTGTGAAACTGCGCTTGGATATTTTGATGGCAATCATGTTGATACGCAATCCATTCAAAAATGTGATTGCTTCACGCGCAGAATGACGAGCTATCGATGAGCAGGGCTGTAGCGAAAACAGATGTTAGGGGCCTGGCCGCAAACCAGGTTGAGTAGTGTAATGCGTAAGTTTAAAAAGAATTTTCTGTTAGCAGGTGTTGCAGCGTTTGCTGTTGCTGCAACGAACTTCGGCGCAACAGCCTTGTCGTTGAATGAAGCCGTTATGATTGCTGTCGATTCCAACCCGGAAATCGGCCAGGCAATCGCGAACCGCGAAGCTGTTGAGTTTGAACTGAGACAGGCACTTGGTTTGTATTTGCCCCGCGTCAGCCTTGAGGGATCGACCGGCATCAGACGTTTGGACAATCCCAGCCGCAGATTTGCTGGAATTGAGGATGACGCGCTGTATCCAAGCCAGGTGGGTGTTGTCGTAACATATGACATTTGGGATGGCGGGTATCGCAAGTCGGAAGCCAATCGCCAGGCAGCACGGGTTGATGG
>CAZOCA010000063.1:0-9684 GCA_964578105.1 uncultured Pararhizobium sp. | reverse complement strand
GGGGCCCTTTTAGTCGAGGCGCTGAGTTTCGCTATGAATGCTTTTGGCGCGCGATATGATGTGGTTTCCATCAATTCTGCGCTCTTGTGTTTTGAGATTCTTGCGCAGCTTGTGCCGTTCCATCCAAAGCGAACGGGCAATGGTCAGGTTGGTCAGCAGACCGAACAGACGAACGGGCCGCTCGATAACTGAAAGCGCCTCGCATTCCAGAATGATCTGCAGCGTGCCTGGATCCTCGTAGGAGGCGACAGCCAAAATCGTTGGCGGGACTTCTTTGGTTTGGCGGCAAAGCTTTAGAATGCGTTCCCGGTTTTCCTGTTCGATCGAGATCAGAACCACATCGGCATCCGGGTCCAGCTCGTTTGGCAGGGGCCAGCTTGTCTCGCTCTTGCATCCCATTCGGCCAAGATGCTCCACAATGGTCAAGCCTTCTGAATCAGGTGCATGGATCACCTGGATTTTCAGACCTTTCAAATCGCGGAGGAGCTGGATTGCCAAGGTTACGCTCCGCTATTCTATCTGCAGAAGAACGTTGGCAGCGGACCATTCGTCAAATAATGGAGCTACGAAATACGGGTCTGGCTTCACGCTCTTTTTGGACTCCCAGACGATGTCAAATTTGTTCTGGCTGTTGACGCGGCCGATGCGTGGCCACAGCTCTGTGTGGTGCGTAAGGGGATCAATCCGGATCTGTCCTTGTGGCGCATTGAATGAGAGCTGGGGCAGCTGCAGCGCAATTTTTTCTGGAGAATCGCTAGTCGCTTTTTCCAGTGCATTTGCATAAAGATGTATTTGGAAATACGCGGCTTCAGCGCAGGCCGTAACTGGCGCGTCAGGGCCAAAACGAGCTTTGTAGGCTTTGACGAAACGTATCGCCTCGGGCGTCTGCAATGTTTCAAAAAAAGGTGTTGATGAAAGATGTCCCGTCGCAACGCCAAGATCCACTTGGGCAAGCTCTGCCTCGCTTGTTGCGACTGAAGCAATGGGCATCCGCTCGGAGTCAAATCCGGCATTTTTAAAGGCCTCATAAAACAGACCGATCCCATCGCCAACCAGCGTGGAAATTATGGCATCGGGTTTTAATTTGGCTATTTGCTTAATCGTCCGCTTGAAATCACTGCTTTTCGCTTCGATCGGGATGTAGAGCTCGTCTAGGATTTTTCCATTGGATTGTATCACTAAATCAGTAATCACACGGTTGTACTGGTACGGAAACACGTAGTTGGAGCCGACCAGGATCAGGTTGTTTCCATAATTTTTGGTGAGGTACTGAACCAGTTCAGGTGCGCCCTGATTGGAAGTGGTGCCGGTGTAAAAACAACGTGATGAATATTCAAACCCCTCATAAACGGTGGGATAGAACAGCAGGCCGTGATGTGTTTCAATCTCGGGCAATACGGCTTTCCGGCACGAGGACATGTAACAGCCAAAGATGATTTTGACATTGTCTTCTGTCAGAAGGCGATGGGCATATTCCTGGTACTTCTTTGGTGATGAGCCAGGATCATAATGGGTGTAGCTCAGCGGACGCCCCAGGACGCCGCCAGCCTGATTGATTTCCTCCATGGCGAGAATGCTTCCGTTGATCATCGTCTGTTCAACAGCTGCAGTGGCGCCACTTTGAGAAAATAGGACGCCGATGCGCCAATTGTCTTTTTTCATAAGGAACACTTTCAAAACCTGTGTTCGCAAGCAGAGGCATGATACGCCGTCAACTTGCTCTCATACGCTTCGCTCCTTGGGAGTCAGGTTTGCCATTTTCTATCCAATTATGGGCGCGCGGTATCGCGTTCGATGAACATATGCACCCAGTTTTTGTCCGGGTTGGTAACAAAGCCGTCTGCCTTTTTGGTACCAAAACGGGTTACGAAATACTCCGCAACAAGTCTGGCAGCGTTGGCACTTAAAGCAGGTTTGCAGATCCAGATCAGATCACCCTTTTGGGGGGTGTCGGATGACGCAATTTTTGCCTGTTCAGCTTCATTCAGCAGACCAATGGTCCATTCAGACCCATCGCCACCAAACTCTTTGATATAGCTCAGAAATTCGAATTTTATCTGTTGAACGCTGTAGGTTGTGTCCATGACGCCCACCTATTGTGCAACCGGGTCGATGACCGCCATGCTGGAAACAGATGCAGTTTTGTTGCGCCAGGACTGCACCATGCCGGCCCCTTGTCTTTTTTCTTCGGCTGACATGTCATTCACAAGACGCTCAACAGCTGTCAGGGCCGTCCCGACGCCATGCTGCGCTGCCAATGCAAACCAGACATAGGCGTCAACGCGGCTTTGCGGCACACCATTGCCATGTTGGTAGCAAAACCCGAGGCGTGCCTGTGACGGATAATGCCCCTTTTCGGCCGCTCTATGATACCATTTCGCAGCGGTTTCCCAATCCAGTGCAACTTCTTTGTCGGACGATAAAATGGTGGCCAGATTGAACTGCGCACCGGTGTCATCCTGTTCGGCGGCTTTGGCCAACCAGGCAACACCTGCATCGATGTCTTTTTCGCAGCCCTGGCCGCCAAAAAGCATGGCACCCACATTCGTTTGTGCCTGCGCATGGCCTGCTTCCGCAGCCTTCATGAAATAACCGAAGGCCTGATCCGGTGAATTTGGAACGCCATCGCCATTGGCATAGCAAGAGCCAAGCCACATGGTGGCTTCGGCATCTCCGGCTTCGGTGAGATCTGAAAAGATAGCAACAGCTGCATCAAACTCACCTTTTATGTAAAGCTGAGCGCCGTCTTCAACGGTCGGGCGTGTGGCAAGTGCATTCATGGCGTTGCTCCTTTTCTAAATGAGATAGTGCTGAACCGGCTGAAACATAGGCTCAGCTACCTCGTTACGCGGCATTTTTAACAATCGTTCGATGAGGGACGTTTGTGACCAGTGCGAAGCTGCTTCATGCTGAACGCCTGGCGCGGCATCTGAACTCAATGTGGCCTGCCGTGTTTCTGCGGCTCGTCCTATAGATTTCAGCGTGTCTTTCATCACTGACAGCTCGTCTGTGCTCTGAGCGCTTGTTTCGTCTCCATAAAACTGAACGCGGCAGATCATTTTCTCCAGCGCTGTTTGTTGCAAGACTATCCAGCAGGAAACCGTTTCTGTTCTGACAAGCATCATATTTGGAAAGCTCCAGACCACAGGGCCGATGAGACGGCTGTCCTGGCCTTTTAAGGGCAGCATATGTCCGATGAACGAATTGGCTTTGGGGCCCGCGTCCATTTCCGGCGCCACATTCAGTTCCTGAAGCAGGGTCTCGGCAAATATTTTCCAGTTACATTTGAATTCTGACCATTCCTTTTCGATCCTTGCAGGATGAATTTGGAAGGCGGTGTTGATCTGGCTTTCAAGCTCGGGCTCCGGCGTCATGATGTGGTCGGGGCCGTCAATATTGACAAAAATCAGGCCCTGAAGGGTCGCAACTGAAATCTGCAGCAGGCGCTCTGGTCGCAGCCCGGTATATTGATGCATGGCTGGCACTGGCTGGCCGCCTTCTGACGCCGCGATGGCATCGCGGTCTCGGCTGTAGCCGCATGATGTGAAAGAGCATTTGGTTTTGGTGCCGTTCTGACATTGAACCGGCACAAAGCGGCAGCCACCGTGCTGCGCATTGTTGAAGCGACCTTCAAGACCATCATCAGCCATCCGTTGAACATGAATGCCATGATTTCCCACAGTGTAAGGCAGAATGTCGCCCTCATTGGGAATATCATCCACGGTGCCGATACAGATCCAGTCTCTGGTCCAGATCGCCTCATCTTCCAGATAGGCAAAGGACAGGGATCTATAGACAAGCGGGTTTATGGTTTGGGCTTTTCCGAACGCCCCATAGGCATGATCCCATGTCTGCGGGTCCAGAAGGTCCAGATCACTTTCGAAATAGCCAATGTCTGGGCGCCTAGCCATGCGCTTCTCCCTCCCACTTTATGCGGACATTTTTCGTAAATGGCCGCTGGTACTGATACAGGTGCCGCCAGCTCTGAATTGAGCTGGCGGCTTTTGTTTTGTCGGCTTAATAGTCTGCACGTCCGCGATATTTGATCGCGTCCGCAGGTGCCGCAGGCAAAGGTCCTGGTACCGCAAAGCGGTCCAACACGTTCTGCACAAGTTTGGAAATGTTGTTGTCGCAATTGTTCCATGGAAGCGATCCACAGAAGGCAATCGATGAGAAGGCGAAACACGCACCACCATTGGGCGTCTCGTGATAGGCAATATCACCGCGAACACGCGGATGCGTTGTGCCATCCAGACCCTGCTGGTTAAATCCGAAATCTTCCATCACCAGAAGATAGGCCTCTGTGTGGCGTCCAGCGGATGTTGCAACCGTCAACGTGTGTGGGGGTGAGCCCAGCATGGTGTCAACGATATCCAGCTCAAGACCGGCAGCACCGCCACCGACCAGACCGAAATTGCCCAGCATTTCGTCATACTCAATGCCCTCAAAGGCCCATGAGACACGGTCATCATTACTTTCTGGCGTCCGCGAGAAGTAGGATGAAATGTCAAAACCTTCAGAAGACATGCCAACACCTGCAACAGAATGCAGATATCGCCCTCTGAAGCGCCACATGCCACCCAGTTCTCCGGTGCCCTGATGGTAATATTCACCCGGGTCTGCACGCCAGGTCCGAATACCTGACTCACAACGACGCATCTCAGTCATCACACCGCGACCAAGCTCGTCATAGGCCGGGTGGAAGGAGTGGACCCAATACCAGGCATCAGCACCCATATACATGATGCGACCACCGCGCTGCGTGTAGTTGTGCAGAGCGTCCAACTGGGTTCCCGTATTATGTTCCGGGTGAGAGCCGGTGATGATCACACTGTAGTTTTCAATTCGTGCCAGACCGTCATAGCTGAGGTCCTCATCCGTGAAGACATCATACTCATAGCCCATAGTTTCCAACCAGTAGATCAGATGCAGATCGGCTGGATATTGCCATGGTGCCTGGGCCAGGAAGTGATCGTATTTTGGTCTGATACTCAGGATCGGGCGCAGTCTTGACGACAGGCAGATACCGGAACCATCGGTGTGGGTATCGTAGATCGATCCGCCATACTCTCTGTGCTCGGCGAGGAACATGTTCTGATGCTGCATGATCGGCACACGATAGATGAACAGCTCAGCACCACCTGCATTACAGGCCACGTGCTCGTTGGCGTAGGCCATGTAGCTGATTGTCGGAACCATGACCGCGATTTTCGACTGCTCATCGCCAATTTCCGGGACCACCCAGAATGGAATGTAGTCTTCATCGCCTTCGGGTGTTGTCAGCTTCGCGGCATAGAACCGGCTTTTGCAATCGTCGGGAACGGTCCATTCAAAATCGACGTCCCAGCGGGCATTGTCGACATCATCATCATGGAAATGGATGGCACCATATTCACCCGGCGACTGTTTCCAGTCAAAGGTTGTTCCAGACCAGTTATGGCCTGTCAGGCCGCGTGTCGGGCAGTTGACCAGTGTTGCATCGAGACGATAAGGGCCGAAATCCGTACCCACCAGCGTGCTGATGCCTTCAGAAAATTCCCAGGCGCCAACAATGACTTCGGACAAGGGGCCAGTTGGGCCGCTGTTGCGTCTTTCTGTCAGACCAGGCTGAGCGCCCAGTTTCATCATCTCGATTTCAGCGCGTGACAAAGCTTTTGCACACAGCCGTGGTGTATCCAGTTTGCCATTATATTTGCCGGCAAAAGTGATGCCTGCTGGCAGGGAAGAAGCTGCAAGCGGATCTTCGCTCACACCATCCACATAGGCTGCCATGGCCAACGGGGTGGACGTATTTTTCAGCTTGCCGGAAATCGTCATTTCGACAGGCTCAATCACCGGATCCAGGGCATATTGGATTTGCGGCTCATGGATCAGTATCAGCTTGCCGGTTTTGGCATCGAAGGTCGCTGCCAGGAAATGCCACGCATGGTCCCGAAGCGGGGTTGTGGATTCCAGCTTTTCACCATTGATGCGGACTTCTGCATGGCCCTTCTCATTGATGAACAGGCCGTAACCTGTGTCGTCCGACCATTTTGTGACCAGACCCTGCGCGCCATGTTTCCAGTATTTCGGATGGGTAATGGGTGTTGTCGGCCAGACCCAGCATTGCAGGGTAAAGCTTTCCACATTGAGGGCGTTACAATCGGGAACAAACCCGTAAGACCCGCCATGGATGATCTGTTTGCGGCCGGAAACGGTTTCTTCCAACGAACCGGGGACAGCTTTTTCAATGAAGCCGGGACCGCGCGGGTTCGTGTCTCCATTGATCATCTGAACGATTTCGGCCTTGTACTCCGAGGGTCCATCGCAATTGACATAAAACTTGATGCTCTCGCCTGGGTGCACGCCGAATTTATCGGCATATCCAGTCAACCTCATTGAACTCATTTCAGTTCTCCTTAGACATAGCGGCAGGCAAAGCGCTGCCAATCACGCCGAAGCGTGTTTTAATTCCAGTTATTTCCGTCACTTAATCAGCTGGTTACAGCATCCACGACTGTGGAAGGCCGCTCAGGTCACCGGCCAATTGTCACTTCTGCGCTTCCAGCCTTCATGGTAATCTTCAGGCATCCCTGCAGATTCCGGCAGTTCATCCAGACGCATCAGGAAAATCTCGTGCTGAATTTCCTGTTCGCAATCATAGACCTTGTCATCAATGAATTCGGGTGGAACACCGCGGATGCCGGACAAGCGCGCAATGCGCCACTCGGCTTCGACTTTCGTACAGATAACAATAAGCTTTCCGGCGGGCGACTCGCCACGCATACGCAGCAACACACGCTTCAAAAGCGGGGATTCATGAACACCACCGGACACCACAGTCGTGTCTCCCGGTGTTTCACATTTCAAGATCGAAAACCCAGCGACACCCTTCATGGAATCGACGCATGCTTTGTGTTCTGCGATCAAGGCCTCTCTCTCCGGAGAGCCAGCAGGCGGTATACTAATCATCTTGGTTTTCCTTTCCCTGTTGAATTGCGTAGTTGGTTTCGACGATTATTTTTATGTTTGCTCATACCGTCATGTGCCTTTCCACGACGTCGTCGGTGAGGTTTTCTATCGGTCCGCTGTCAACGACGCGGCCATTGTCCATCATCACAAAATCATCGCCGAGCTTGCGCGCGACTTTGATGTGCTGCTCGGTCAGCACAAGCGTGATGCCCAGCTTCTTGTTCAGCATCTTGAGCGTCTCGCCGATTTCAGCAACGATGTTCGGTTGAATACCCTCGGTCGGTTCATCCAGCAGCAAAATTTGCGGGTTGACCGCGAGTGCTCTGGCAATGGCCAGTTGCTGTTGCTGGCCGCCGGACAAAAGACCCGCTCTGCGGTTCAGATTCTCTTTCAGGTAAGGGAACAGCTCCAGGCAGATATCTGGGATAGTCGTGCTTGAATCCGCCCTTGCAAATGTACCGAGCAGAATGTTTTCCCGAACGGTGAATTTTCCGAGTATCTGTCGACCCTGAGGGATGTAACCAATACCGCATTTGGCGCGCTCATCTGTCCGGCTTGCACTCAAATCAGCGCCATCGAGATGTATTTCACCCTCGATCTTGTCGGTCAGGCCCATAATGGTTTTGACGAGCGTGGTTTTCCCGACCCCGTTTCGTCCCAGAACGCAAAGACAGGTGCCCTTTGCCACGCCCAGTGTCACATTTCGCAGAATGCGGGTGTTGCCATAAAATGATGATACGTCCTGAAGGTTAAGCAGCATCAGTGATCCTCCGTTCCAAGATAAACGTCACGGACCTGCTGATTGGTTTCGATCTCCTGGATCGTCCCCTGCGCAAGGAGTGATCCCATATGCATAACGGTCACAATGTCCGCAATCTCGCGAACAAAACCCATGTCATGCTCAACAACGATCAGGGTTTTTGTTTTCTTCATCGTGTTCAGAATATCGGCTGTCTTCTCGATTTCCTGCTCGGTCATTCCCGCAACAGGCTCATCCAGAAGCAGCAGGGCGGGGTCCTGCATGAGAACCATCCCGATTTCGAGCCACTGCGTTTCGCCATGGGACAGCGTTCCCGCAACCACTGCAAGCCGCTCTTGCAGACCAACCTGTTCGGCCACCTCATCTATGCGCGCGTCGCATTGCTTGGACGTGAAGCTGAAGATATTCTTGAGCGCGTTGACCTCATGGCTGTAAGCCACTTCCAGGTTTTGCCGGACGGTCAATTCGCGAAACACTGCGGGGATCTGGAATTTCCGTCCCAGTCCGCGTCGGGCAATCATTTGTTCATTCTCGCCCGTGATCACATGGCCGCGAAAAGTCACGCTGCCGGAGGTTGGCTTTTGCCGACCGGTAATCAGATCCATCGTGGTAGTCTTGCCCGCACCATTGGGGCCGACCAGGCAGCACAGGGTCAGCTCAATAACTTCCATACTGAAATCATTGATGACTTTGACGGCGTCAAAATTCTTCTGGAGGTTTTGTATTTCAAGAACACCAGTCATGAATCAAGCCTCCTTCAGGGATGCTTTGTCCACGGCTTTTTCACCGGGATTTTTCTGCTGTTTGGACATGTTTGGCAGCTTGCCAAGAACGAGTTCGACCAGCCCGGCAAGACCACCGGGCAGGAACCTGACCACCAGAATGAAGAAGAACCCCAGGATCAAAATCCATGTGTTGAGGAACTCATCACCGAGATAGCTCTGCGCGCCCTGAACAATGAAGGCCCCCATAATGGCCCACAACAGGGATCCGCGCCCACCAATGGCTGCCCAGATAACGATCGAGATACTGAACCCGACATCAAACTGGCTTGGCGAGACATATTGGGTGAGGAATGTAAAACACATCCCGGCCAACGCGGCCATGCAGCCAGATATTGCGTAAATCAGGGTTTCATAAACAGCGACATTGTAGCCGAGGAACCGGACACGCTCCGGATCATTGTTCTGAGCGCGAACGATCAGCCCGAATTTGCTTTGCGTCAGCAATTTGGCAACGACCGTTGACAGCAACAGGACCGCATAAACGATCCAGTAGGATGTTGTGGAATATGGATCAACGACCAGTGAGCCAACTTCCAAAGGCATTGGCGGCGAAATGCCGTTCACGCCATTTGTGTAGGGCTGCAGATCGATGAAAACCGTATAAAAAGCGCTCAACATGGCAAGTGTCATGATCGCAAAGAACGGCCCTGAAACACGTGCCTGAAACATAAGCGCGCCGAATATGAGGCAGTACAGAGTGGGTATCGCTACCGCGAGGAAAATGCCTGTTCCGGTGTTCCAGAATGGCTCCCAGATCCATGGCAGACTCTCAAGTGCATTGTTGAGCATAAAGGGTGGAATGCGATCGCTTACGATATCCTGCGACTGCAGTTGCATCGTCATGGCCATGCCATAAGCACCAAGACCAAACGCAATGCCCTGACCAAGATTCAGAATACCGCCAAATCCCCAGCACAGGCTCAAAGACAGAGCCAGGATGCCATACACCCCAAAAGTTGAAAGTTGATTCAACAGGAAAGCATCATCGAGCAGGATCGGAACCAGCGCCAACAGCGCAAAGAAAATTGCGTAGGCAACCCATTGAAGACGCTTATCGTGATAGGGGTTGGTGTTCATTGTCGGATTTGCTCCAAAGCTACTCTAGATGTCTGATATCTGTTTTGGTTACCGGCGCGTATCGCCCGAGCCGATCAAGCCCTGAGGACGGAACCGCAGGAAGATCACAAC
>CAZOCA010000062.1:0-9714 GCA_964578105.1 uncultured Pararhizobium sp. | reverse complement strand
GATTAGATGTTGCCCGCTGACATCAATGGTTTCCTTTGCATCGGTAAGGGTTCCCGGTTCCACGATTGCGGAGATGGTCTCGCCCGTAATCGCCAGATCCGCACGCTCGCGCCCGTTTTCGTGGACGATTGTGCCGCCGGTAAGAATGATATCAGTCATGTATGCCTCATAGTGATGCCCAGCCGCCATCGACGGGCAAATCCACACCTGTGATCTGCCGTGCCGCGTCTGAGGCCAGAAAAAGTGTTGCTGCAGCAATGTCCTCGTCGGTGCTGACGCGGCCCAATGCATAATCGCTGGCATGCAGTGCGGCCGCTTCGGCTTCCGAAATGCCATGTTGAGCGGCGACCTGTGGCACAACTTTTTCGCGGAATCTTGGGCCGTCCACCATTCCCGGTGCCACCAGATTGACATTGATGTTGTCTGGGCCAAGCTCAAGAGCAAAGCTTTTGGTGAGACCGCGCAGACCCCATTTTGAACTGGAATATGCAAGCCGCATGGCCCTGCCGCGCATACCAAATGTGCCGCCTACATTTACGATCTTGCCGCCTTTGTTGGTCTGCATAATCGGCGCAACGGCCCGAATGAGGTTGAAAGGACCGCGCATGTTCAAATGCACGATCTCATCAAATTCCTCGGCCGTTGTTTCAACGCCGGTCTTGCCAATCGGACCGGTACCACCAGCAACATTGACCAGAATATCCAACTGGCCGTTGAACCGCTCCTGAACCTGCCCGATGGCCTCTTCAGTTGCGGTGCTGTCGGTCACGTCACATCGATACAGTTCGGCGTTGACGCCTGCCTTGCGGGCCGCATCCCGGACGGGCTCAATAGCCGCAATGTCGCGGCCAAGCAGTGCAAGATGGGTGCCTTCTTGCGCAAATCCCAGAGAAATTGCGGCACCCATCCCCTTGGCCGGGCCAGTGATGACCGCGACCTTGTTTTTCAAGCCCAAATCCATGATCGTGATCAGAGCAACTTGTAAATACGTTCGGATTCAGCTGGCAAGAATGCATCGCTGAAGATTTCTGACGCATCAGGTGTGCGCGGCAATCCATTGGCGTTTACGACAATGTCGATTGCGGCTTTGAATCGCGCCGGATCAACATTTCCAAGCCCCGTGGTCGCAAGTTCGGGATGGTTCATTTCATCCTGCAAAGTTGCAATCAGCCGCTCTTTTTCGATTTCCTTGTTGATCAAGGGCTCGCGCTCATAGACCGAGTCAATGGCTCCATCGAGGTCTTTCAACGTGTCGGCGACACCCTGATTAATTGCCCAGATCATGCCTTTGACCAGTTCAGGCTCGTCGTTCGCCATGGCTTTCGGCACGATCATGCCGTTGGAATACAGGTCCATGCCGTAATCGCCGTAAGAGATAAAGCGGATGTCTTCATCCGGGTTCATCCCCGACAATTTGGCCGAGAAACGGATCGTGTTGACATAGCCGAACACGCCTTCGACCTGTTCGGTCTTCAGCATCTGTTCGCGCAGGTTCGACTTGAAATTCAGAATCTCGATGGTGTCGGTATCAATCCCTGCAACCTGCGCAAACGCCGGGAACAATTTGAGCGCACCATCATTTGCCGAACCACCCAGCTTACGACCTTCAAGGTCTTTCGCTGTCTTGATGTCGGAGGATGACAGAACACCTACGGTAAAGGGCGGCTTATTATACATCTGGTAGACGCAAATCGGGGCTTCTTCAGGCTTTGTGCCAGCCAGGCGAATGAGGGCGTTTACATCGCCAAACCCAACATCATAAGCGCCACCCGCAACCTGGCCGACAGCTGCACCCGAGCCATTGCCCTGATCCATGACCATTTCTATGCCAGCCTGATCAAAATAGCCCTTGTCCTGTGCAAGAAAGAACCAGGATTGTGGGCCCTGATAGCGCCAGTTCAGGATCATTTTCAGTTTCGTTTTGCCCTGTGCAATTGCGGGCGCCGAGAGCGTGGCAGCGGCTCCGGCAACGGCAAGGCCAGCGGTGAATTGACGTCGTGTAAGTTTCATACTCATTCTCCAGTTTTGTGGTCCGGTAACAGACCGGCCAAAAGGTTTTCAGTGGTGGTGGTAAAGCCATAAAGAAGCCGCACGAGATACAGGATCGCGTCGCTGACTTCCGGCGGGGAAACAGTGGTTGTGGCGTCTTCAATGACGATGGAATCATAGCCCTGAAAGCTGCCATCCATCAGGGTTGCAAATACGCAGCGATCCAGATTGACGCCGGTAAAAAACAGCGTTGTCACGCCCAGTCGGCGCAGGATCTGGTCCAGTTCATTGTCCCGGAATCCAGAAAGGCGATGTTTTGAAACATGTAAATCATCGGGGGCAGCTGTGATCTCCGGAATTGATTGCGCGCCCCAGCTGCCCTGCACAAGGACGGGGCCATTCGGCATCGGTGACCCGTATCCAATCGCCTGGCCGCATGCGGATCCTTTATCGATAACGTTGGCCGGTAGGTTCGCCAGATCCTGACGCACGCCCCAATTGAGGTGGATCACCGGAGAACCGCCGGCACGAAATGCCGTGGAAACAGCGTTGATGTTTGTCACAATCTTTCGAAGCGGATCGGTTGTTGCGCCGCGGACAGCGGCAAACCAGCCTTCGGAATCCAGAAAATCATTCTGCATGTCCACAATGATCAATGCAGATCGGGACAGATCAATTGTCAGATTTTCAGGCTCAGCCGAAATGGCAAACATACGCTCATCCGGCTGCCGTCTGGACAGGCTGATGCCGTGGTCCGTTTTGGTCCATCTGTCGTATTTTCTGTCTGGCATTGATGCTGATTGTTTCACTACAGAGCCTCGTTTGGACAACTCTTGCGCAAAACGCTGACTCTGTATTGTGCTAGATTTACTTGTTCGCGTTGCCGAAAACGCTACACGATGATAAACTCCACTCATGCGACATCTGACAACCCATCGATATATTGACCTGGTTGCGAGAACCGGCTCCATCCGCTCGGCGGCGCAACGCGTGCATCAAACGCCGTCGGCTGTGCAGCGGCGTATTCAAAGCTATGAGGATGAGCTTGGCTTTCCAATCTTCGAGCGCAGCACAACAGGCGTGCGTCTCACTTCAGCGGGAGAGCTGGTGATTCAGCACATTCGCGAGATGCTGGCCGAAACCGAGCGGCTCAAGTCGCGTGTTGCCGATTTGGCAGGCATGCGGCGCGGGCATGTCAACATTGGTTGTTCCCAGGCAATGGCACCCTATTTCCTGCCCGATCAGATTGCCCATTATCAATCAAAATTCCCCCAGGTCACGTTCAACGTGTCCGTCATGGAGCATGATGAGGCAGGACCAGCACTTGAAGCCTGCCTCATTGATCTGGCTCTGGTTTTCGACAAGCGCAGTTCACCGAATTACAAAATACTGCAAAGCGTCCCGCAACGGCTTTCGGTTTTGATGCGCCAGGGCCATCCACTTGCCAGCATTCAGGAATTGCGATTGCGGCAGTGCTTCGAATACCCGGTCATTTTGCCAGTAAGCGGCTTCGGCGGACGGGCATTGGTGGATCGCGCGATCTACGGCAAGGGCTATGCAGCGGCACCCATTCTGGAGAGCAATTCGTTTGAGTATCTGAAGGCACATGTCGCCAGAACCGATGCCCTGAGTTTTCAGGTGGAAATTGGCGCACCGTCGCAAGAAATGGATGCCGGGATCACGGGGCGCAAGCTGGATGAACGGGACATCGAGGGTGGTGTGTTGCTCTTCAGCCAAAAAGAAGGCCGCCTGCTTCCAGTCGCTGCCTCGCGATTTCTCGAACAGGTGTCCAAAGCCCTGGTGGACCAGTTTGGCGAGCCCTGACCAATCACCATCATCGCCAAGACGTCCGCTTTACACAACCTGTCCAATTTCAGTCGCGCCCAGCGCGATCTCCATCAAATCCTCGCCCCAGATGATGGTGCCTGAAAAAACCTGTGCCATTTCCGCGATGCATTTTTCGCGAATGCCGGGTGGTTCCATTTGCGGCGTGAAATGAGTGGCGACCAGAGTTTTGACATTTTGCCGGGCGGCCAGATTTGCAATTTCCATATGCCCCGAGGCTGTGAGTTCCTGGGAGGCGGGCAGAAATGTGCCTGATATGAAATAGCACATGTGAATCAGTACATCTGCGTCTTTTGCCAACGCATCAATACCATCGCAGGGGCCAGTATCACCAGAATAGGCCAGTACACCCTCATCAGTCTCCAGACGAAAGCCATAGGCTTCGATATAGCCGGGCTGATGATAGACTTCCCGGACGGTTATTTTCCAATGGTCGGTTTCAATGATTTGACCATCAAACAGCGCGGTGACATTTGGTTGCGGACGGCGACGCGGTAACTGGCCACCGCGATTGACAAACACACGCTGACTGCCGGGCGCGTTGATACGTCCTGAAATATCCGGATCAAAAATGCCACCTTCATCAAACAGCAAATCTGTCATGCGCTTCGTATAGGCCGGGCCATAGACATTGAGTTCTGGTATCTGACCGGCACCCTGATCCCAGCGGCTGTGCACAAGACGGGCATAATCGAGGCAGTGATCGGTGTGCAGATGGGAGAAGAAGATCGTATCGAGATCAACCGCATGCTTGCCGGCCTCCAGAAAGCGCTGATGCGCACCTGCACCATGATCGAAGACAATCATTTCACCCCCGATTTCGATGAGATAACCAGAGCTTGCACGGTTAAGGGTTGGTGTCGGGCTACCCGTCCCCAGCAATGTGATTTTCATATGATCCTCTCCCTGCTCATGCATTCTGGCGCTTACGCATCGCTTAATCTGCTGCTTTTGGTTGATATGGCATCGCGGCGCATGGTCCGCACTCTGACAATGACAACGATTGCGCCGACCAGCAGGAACAGAGCCGAAATCGGACGTTCGATGAAGATGAGAATGCCGGCATCTGACAAGCGCAGTGACTGGCGGAAGGCCTCTTCAGCACCGCCTGCCAAAACGAAAGAAATAATGAAAGCTGCCGGGTTGAAGTCGAGCTTGCGCATCAGCCAGCCAAACACGCCCGCAATCAGCATCACCCAGACATCAAACAGACTGCCACTGGCGGCATAGGCGGATACGAAGGCGGTCAGAAAAATCAGAGGATAAAGAATGCGGGTTGGAATTTTCTGGACGATCTGGCCCAGACGGGCCGCGCCGAAAAATCCGATGAGACCATAACAGACAATGCCAATCAGACCGGCTGCAAACAGATTGTAGACAAGCTCTTTGGAGGTCAGGAACAGTGTTGGCCCGATCTGAATTCCATGGACCAGAAACACGCTGATAAGAATGGCGCCGATTGTGGTTCCCGGAATACCCAATATCAACAACGGGGCCATGGAGGGACCTGACACTGCATTGTTGGCAGCTTCTGGTGCAGCAACACCTTCCAGCGCGCCCTTGCCCCATTCATCTGGGTTTTTGGCGCGCCTTTTGCCCTCTGAATAGGCAACAAAGGCTGCGACTGCCGAGCCAAGGCCTGGCAATGCTCCGATGACCGCGCCAATAGCTGATGATCGAAAGACATGCGGGAGACACGGTTTGTATTCCTGCCATGTCAGGCGGTTGAGTGCGCGGTTTTCATTGAAGCCAGAAGGACTGTTGCTCTGGATCGGACGATTGACATTGGCCAGTTGCGAGAACACTTCGCCCAGAACGAAAATACCAATCATCAACGAAATCAGGGACACGCCGCCATTCAATTCAAACATGCCGAATGTGAAACGATTGTCCAGCGTGATGGGATCAAGCCCGATCATCCGCACCAGAACACCCAGAGAGGCGCTTATCAGGCCTTTGACGATGGATTTTCCAATGACAGATCCGATTACGACGAAAGCCACAAAGTAAATGGAGAAAAGCTCCGGTGGCCCAAGCTTCAGGGCAATGGCCGCCAGCCAGCCTACCGCCAGCAGCAGCAGAAGATCACCCGTGAAATCGCCGATGACAGACGATAGGGTGGCCACTTTCATGGCCTTCGATGCCATGCCCTTTTGGGCCAGCGGATAGCCATCGATCTGGGTTGCCGCTGAAGCCGCCGTGCCGGGCGTATTGAACAGAATTGCCGCCACCGATCCGCCATAACGGCCGGATTTGCCAATGACATAGAGAAAGGCGAGCGCCGAGAGCGGGTCCATGTAAAATGTCATTGGCGACAGCATCGCTATGGCTGCTGACGCTGTCAGACCCGGTATGGCACCGACCGTCATGCCAATCATGGCAGCGGCCACGATCCAGGCGATCAAGGCCGGTGACGACAGAACGGTTGCGAGCCCGTGGAAAATATCCATGGGTCAGTTATTCCAGGGGGCGTTGGCCAGCCATGGTGCATAAGGCGGATAGACATTGAGAGCGACGAAAAAGATGAGGTGGTAAATCAGCGGACAGAGCAAGGCTGACACGGCAAGGCCCAGGCGCGAGCGGACACCGAAAATCCAAAGCGCCACCGGCGCCGCAATGCCGGTTGAGATGATGTATCCAATTTTGCCAATTGCCGCGATGTAGAGGATGCCGAGCAAAGCAAGACCGATGACCCGCCATACTTCCGGGCTCAGGGCAATTGCGTTAGCTGGTTTTCTGACACCGGTCAGAACCAGGCTTATGCCGAAACACATCAGGGCAAATGACACAATCAGTGGGAAGAGGCGGCTGCTCTCGCCGCCCCAGGTCACATTGCCGATGGTGAATGACATGCCGAATGCGGCTGCACCGAAAAGCAATATTGTGCAGCCAGTCAGCAAATCGCCATTCAACAGCTTCATATCAGTTGGCTGCCTGCTTCAGCTCATCAATAACCGGTTGCGCCTTCTCTTTGATCTGCAGGAGGGCTGCATCCGCTGCCGCGCCTGCTCTGTATTTCGGCGTCAGGCCGCTTGATGCCAGCGCTTCAGAAAATTTGGGCATTGCTGTGATCTCACTCATGGCAGCAGAGATGGTTTCCACGACATCAGATGGTGTCCCCTTGGGATAATACAGGGTGACGGGTGACCCGATATTTCCCGTTTCGATGCCCTGTTCGTCAAATGTCAGTGTCTCCGGGCGCAAAGGGTAGCGCGCATCGGAGAAAACACCAATCACCCGCAATTCATTTTCAAAGCCAAAGGATTGCTGAATGCCCATCACACCGAAATCAACCTGCTCTCCAATGATCGCAGCTCTAATTTTCGCGCCGCCCTGAAAGGGAACATCTGTGGCGCTTATGCCGTTCAGATTCAACAGGCTTTGCACCGGAACGTGGGTCGCGCTTCCACGGCTGCCATGGGCCCAGCGCAGAGCGCCCGGATCTGCCATTGCAGCCTCGACCAGATCTGTTGCTGTCATGATCGGGCTATCTGCCGGAACCGCAATACAGAACACCAGATCACCAATCTGAGCGACCGTTTCGAAACTGTCGAAAATGTCTATCGGTGCATCCTTGAACATGGAGCCCAGCAGCACAGCGCCTGAGGCGGCGATCAGCATGGTGTGACCATCAGGACGGGCACTTGCAACCTCGGCAGAGCCAACAAGACCACCGGCACCGGGCTTGTTGACAATAACAACAGGGACGCCCAGCTTTTCCTGCAGCGCTGAACCGACGGCCCTGCCATATGTATCAACTCCGCCCCCGGCGGAAGAGGGGACGATCAGGTTGATCGGGCGCTGTGGCGTCCAATCCTGTGCAATTACCGGACTGGCCAGCATGGCCGCAAGCGCCATCGCCGCACCAAAGATCTTGAAAGTATGCCGCCGTTTCATGAAAATCTCCGTTTCATAGATTTGTTGGACTTCAAACTTGTTGGAATTCAGGGGGCGAGCCCGTTTCGTGACACCGCGCTCTGCCTGTCTGTGCCTTGCATCTCAAACTCATGGTTGCGCCACTTTGACAAACAATATGATATGATTTCAAATTCAATAAATTCGTGACTTCATTACTTTGAGGAATATACCTTGCTGACCATTCGCCAACTCAGCATTCTGGATGCAATTGTCGCAACCGGCACTGTGACAGCCGCCGCTGAGCGTGTGCATGTGACACAACCAGCCGTGAGCAAGACCCTGTCTGCGCTGGAAAGCTATGTTGGTTTTCAGATTTTCGAGCGTCGCAAGAAACGTCTGATCCTAACCGAAAAAGGGCTTTCACTGTATAAGGAGGCGCGACGCCTTCTGGGCATGGTGGATGATTTCAGTGTCGTCATCGAAGACATCAGAACACGCGGTGCGCAACGGATCAGGGTTGCTACAACGCAGGTGATTGCGTCTTCCCACTTCATGACAAAGGCATTGGCGGAGTTCTGCACTGAGCATCCGAATCTGCATCTGGAAGTCGACACCATGCAACGTCAGGATCTGGTTCGGGCCGCCACGAGCGACCGGGCAGATGTGGTGATCGGCAATCTGCCTTTCACTTCGCGTGATGTTGTCACATCAAAATTCGGGGAAAGTCGTATTCTTGCAATTGCCAGAAAAGACGGCTTTCTGGACACCATCGAGCCTGTAACGGCCGAGATATTAAGCCAGCTACCGATCATTTTTCTGTTCGAGCGGTCTCGTCTGAGGCGCATATTGGATCAGTATATGTACCGCGCCGGATTATCCCTGGAAATACGCGCTCAAGTCGCCAGTTCCCACACAACCATCCAGCTTGCCAAAAGCGGAGCAGGCGTTGGCATTTGTGACGGCCTGAGCCTGGCAAATGCAGATCTGTCGGAATTGGACATATGTGGATTTGATGAAGTGCTGTCGATGGATATCGGATTTATCCGCTCTCAAAATACGACCATCAATGAATACCAGGCTCAACTTGAGGAGCTGATCATTGCCTGCTGGCAAAATCAGGACGCGCCGCGTTTTGTGACTTAGGTCAGCAACCTACACCGGCGCAGCGCAACGTTGCTCAAGCCAATCCAATGCATCAGTGACCGCGCGGTTTATTCTGGGCGTTGTGTGCCAATTGTTCATGAACCCATGTCCCGCGCCTGGAACTATTTCAAGCTCTGAACCATTGCCTTGCTGAACCGCTGCATGAAGCTGCAGCGTATCGTCAAGCAAGGGGTCTGAATCCCCTACCGACAGGAACAATGGTGGCAGATTTGAGGGATCCGGCGATGGCGTTCCAACTGGCATCGCATAGGCATTGAGGAAGCGCTGCATGTCATTGGTGCTTAATTGGCCCTGTCCCTGTCTTTGTCCCTGCCAAAATCCCTTAATGGGTCCCTGCCCGAAAACCCGGTGCGACCACGTCTGTGTTGTCTGCCCGAATGCACCACAAAACAACACGGCACCACGCAAACCCGACCCGACGGATCTGGAAACAGCATGCAATGCAATCTGTGCCCCTGCGCTGCCGCCAATAATCCCGGCCACACCGTCGCTTCCGGCAAGCTTGGTCAAGGCTGAGGCCACATCTTCTATCGCCTGTGGGTAGGGATGTTCCGGCGCCAGAGCATAATCGAGCGAGATGACCGGGCGCGCTGTCTGCGCAGCAATTCTTCTTATGAGACCAAGACTTTGGAGCGATGAACCAAAGACCCAACCGCCACCATGAACAAAGATATGGGGCACCGACGATCTGCAATCCTTCGGCACGCATTTCAACGCTGGTACGCCCGCAATTTCAATCCGGGCTTCCAATTCCATGTCCGGTGCCGCACGCGCGGCCACCGCACCATTGACCTCACGCCGATGCCGTTCGGCGGCAAGTGATTTGGGCTCCCAATCCCGCCATTCCATTCTATCTGC
>CAZOCA010000061.1:0-9831 GCA_964578105.1 uncultured Pararhizobium sp. | reverse complement strand
CGTCACCGCGCCAACGCAAGGAAAGCCCTGCAAGTTCCCGCAGGATATCTTCACTTGAGATTTCACCGCTCTTGTGAAGATGCTGCAATGTCAGGAAGTCAATTTCGGCACTTTGTGGCCTTTGGCCGAGCGCCTTCGCCTGGGTCCATGACCGCATGGCACCTTCAACATCACCCGCCTGCATGGCAATGCGTCCACGCAACAGAAAATATCTGGCAAGATGACCGGATGTCAAAGCACCAGGATTGATCTCTGTTAAGAGCGCATCAGCAAAGGACCGGTCGTTGTATTCCAGGGAAGATTCAGCGGCGGATAGCAGGAAATTTTGTTGAACCGTTGGTGGGTAGGCACCCAGAACCGCACGTCCGCGCTTGATGTTCTCGTAGCTGACATCCCACTCGCGCATGTCAGCTGCAGCAATGGTACGCCAGAATGCTGCATCTGCGTTATCTTCAAGCCGTCTATGTGAGAGAATACGACCTGCCTCATCAGAGCGTTGGGCCATTGCATTCGCAGCAGCGTTCAACATCAAATTAGCAGGATCATTTTCAAATGAGGGTTGCTCAGTCATTGCCAATCGGATCATCCCTATGGCTTCATGTGGCATGTTATTGGCCAGGTAGAACCTGGCCGCTTCCAGGCGCAAAGTCGGACGTTCACTGTGTTCGGCCAAGGCCACACGCCGAAAAATGGCATCCGCCGCACGGCGATACGGCTCACCCGGTTCAGAGCGAGCACTTTGTAAAGTACCGGCAAATGAGACCGTTTCACTGTCAGATACATTGCCACCCAAACGATCCGGCGTCAGTTGAAACCCCCGGCTCTGGGCTTTCGACGACAGTGACAATCCGGTTTTCCGACCAAACAATGCGTGATCAGATGCAGCGGTCACCTCAAGATCATCAATTCGCGATGTAACAGCAAGCCCGTGAGTGGTGGCAAGGAAGCTCAATTCAGCAAATTGTTGTCCGCGCAACAGGCTTTGGCTTGGTCCAAAACTTGTTACGACTGTCAAAACATCACCCACCGCTTCGTCATAGATTTCATGAACACGACCAACAGCATTGAGGGGCACCTTGATTTGCGCCAGACCTTCTTTGTCCACAGTCGGATTTAGCGCCAGTGCAAGACTGGGATCATAAATTCTATCGCCCAGAGACATAATCCAATCTGTTCCGTTTTTTGACAGATTTACAAACAAGGGGCGCGGAAGGTACAGGCGAAGGAGGGTCATATCGCCGGAGATAGTTTGGGTCATGTTGGCGTCAAAACTGTCAGCCACAGATTTTGCCAGACCCAGTTCCATCGGCTCAACGCTGTCAAACACGATCCATAATATGTTTGCGCGTCGGAACATCGCAGCAGCAACATCTTCCCTGTACTGGAATGCAAACGTCGCCGTGCCTTCGTTCACACTGGCATCGACGACCATGACAGATGAATCATCAACATCATCATCCCGAAAGCTGGCTTCAGGCACCGGACGCGGGAGCGATTGCGGGCGCTGCTGTTCGCCATCATTGGGTTCAAGCATTGCTTCTGACGGATTATAGGTGGCTGAATCGATAACAATTTCAGCGAGGCGCGCCTGTCTATTATTGTCGTTGCCCTCCGACCCTTGACTTGCCGGGTCAAACTGGGTGGCATTGACGTCCATTACGCCCTTGGATTCAGAGACCTGACTGGCTCCATCAGGTGTATTAGGAACGTCTGAGCCAACATTGCCCCCAAGCAAAGCTGTTTGCGGGCGACCAGCATCATCAAGCCCGGTCAGCGCGGAGCCTGCTTCCGATCTTGGTGTGGTGACATCCATCACATAGACTTCGCCATCACGAAACGCCCGCACATCTGACGTGTCATCAACCGTCAGAACAACATTCAGCTTTTCATCCTGCACAAAGCTTTCAGCATGTTCGATCCCTTTTGGCAGATTTGTAATGACTTCCGTAAGGTCCAAAGGGGCAGCGGTATCAAAGTTGATGGCAACATTTTTGCCATCGCGCACAAAGGCAGCGTTGTAACCAATATTCCAGCCAAACGATAATCTGGTGAAGCTTGGGTGTCTCCCCACCCGCATCTCCACCCGAGGGCGCAGCGCGCCGACAACACCTGCTTGCTCAGCTGCGCGGGCGGCCTTGAAAGCACGCTCTGCGCGCTCGGCAAGAGCACGGACCACATCCTCCGGCAAGGTCGGTGGCAAGCCAACCCATCCGCTTGGGAGAAAGTCGACAAACAGCTTCTCACCCGCTTCCTGAATGTTTATGCGCGTGCCCCGTGTCAGGGAAAATCGCAATCCCTTGCCGTTGGGATCGAGCCGCGCAACCCCGACATAATCTCGCAGTGTAACAGTGATTGAATTAATGCTGGTTTCAACATTATCTTCAAACGCGATAACCATAACGTTGTTATTGGAGGATGATGTGTAAGATGGGACTAGGTTTTCGCCATCAAAAGTGATCACCATTCGTCCGTAGCCGGCGCTGTTTTCCGCGACAATAGAAGCTGGCATCGCAAACAATGGCGACAGGCTCAAAAGGTAAAACAGGATCAGCAACGACACTCGCCGTAGCCAGGCTCTCATAAACATGCGGACACCGATCAGACTTCAACTCAGACAGACAATATCTGTCAGTTGACCAACCATAGCCGTTCTTCTGTTAAAGAGAGGTTACATTAACCGTCGAAACTGTAGCATTTACGGGGCTTTAGCCGCCAATTTTAGGAAGTTGGTCAATGCCACTTGGTGTATCCCGGCGTCCCACTTTTGCCATTTCAATGGTGAGCCGTTGTGCAGCTTCCGGGTTCATACTCGCAAGAACGGACGCCATTTTTCGCGGATTCATGGCAAGTACGACATCAATCAGGACATCCATCTGAAGACGATCAAAAATGCGGGCAGCTTCTTTGGGTTTCATGGTTTCATACATGGTCACAAGTCCGCGCAATTCCTCTTTGCGCGCGCCCAACTCAGCCTCGGTTGCGGCCTGCAGGCGTTGTTCCAGAGCCTCCAATTGCCCAATGCGGCTCTCCAAACGGCCTTCTGCTGCTTCGATGAGGTTTTCGCGAAGCTGCAGTTCCTCTTCGCGCTGCATCAGCTCTTTGCGCCGGTTGCGTAAACTTTCAAGGATTGACAATTCAGTGTTGCGGGCCGGCTGGCCTTCTACAATGGAAGCCTCCATACCCGGCACCATAGTCATATCTTCGCTCGCGCCGGCCTCTTCTGCCCCGGCGTCAACGTCCTGAGCAAACACATTCGCGGTGCCTGCAAATTCTTGCCAGACAGATCCTGGTAAGTTCATAAAACCCAGAAGCTTAAGCGCCAGCATTGCTGAACATGCCACCATCAGGATTGGCAACAGGCGGACATCTTTCATTGCTGTGCTCTGGCAGACAGGCGTAAAGCAGATTCACGCAGATTGGCGAAAGCTGGGCTGATCGCAACAGTGTCCGTTTCCGGTTTTGATCCAAGCACTGCCTGTTGCTCAGCTTGCTTGCGCAAAGTGGCTTTGGGCACATCCGGGATTGGAACACCAGCAGCACCAAGCCGAGATAAAGCTGTATTGCTTCTCTCTGTTGCCTGATCAAGCCGTCCGGTCATTGTTTCAGCCTCCATCAAACGTGCTTTCAACACAGCATCAGATGTTTCAGCCATCGCCCGCAATTCCTTCAAAGCGCGGTCCGCCAGAGCAGAGCTGTTTATCAACTCCTGCACCGTGGCGCGCATGATGTCTTCTTCATCACGAAGGCGTTTCAGACGTCTGTTCAGAACAGCAGCATATCCAATGGTAACAACCAAAAGAACGGAAACCAGGATATCAATCGCAAGGCCCATCATAGAATTTATCCAACCTCTGAATTGGTTTGTGCTGCATTCTCGAACGCCGCAAGGGACATTTTAGGACGTTTCAGACTACGTGAAATTTTAAGCGAAATAGCATCGTCAATCCGCCCCATAATGCCTTTTGTCAAAGCGGCATCCCCGCATTTGATTTCAATCGGATCCTGAGGTGAAACATCAAACATGACCGTATGGCCTGGCTGCAGCGCCATGACATCGCGCAATGACATTTCCTGTTCCACCAGAACAGCGTCCACTTCGATTTCAGCAGCGTAGACCTCAGAGGCCAGATGGCCCTCCCAGATCGCATCGCGCCCGAATTTCTCACCCATGAACATCTGCAGAAGCAGATCTCGGATTGGCTCGATTGTGACATAAGGCAACAGCATCTGTACGCGGCCACCGCGATCCTCCATATCCACCCGCAACTCAACAAGAATGACTGCGTTGTTGGGGCGTGTAATGGCTGCAAAGCGCGGGTTCGTTTCTAACCGTTCCAGATTGAGTTTTACAGGCGTCAACGGTTGAAACGCATTCTCGGCATCGCCTAGAATAATCTCAATCAGCTTGCGAACGATGTTCATTTCAATCGTCGTGTAGGGACGCCCCTCCACGCGAACGGCCTGCATGCCTCTCCCGCCGCCCAAAAGGGAATCTATGATGGAATAGATTAGGTTCGAATCGACCGTGATCAATCCAAAATTATCCCATTCCTCAGCACGGAAGACAGACAGAATTGCCGGCAATGGAATTGAATTCAGATAGTCATCAAACCTAACCGAAGATATTGAATCCAAAGAGACTTCGACATTGTCAGACGTGAAGGTCCGCATGCTTGACGTGGTCAAACGCACCAGACGGTCAAATACAATCTCCAGCATCGGCAGGCGTTCATAGGACACCAGTGCGGAATTGATTAGCGCGCGTATGCCGTTTTGTTCGCCCAGCACCCCGTCATCCGGCGAAAAGCCGAGAAGATTGTCAATTTCTTCCTGGTTGAGAATGCGCTCAGCGCCACGCTTGTTGGGCGTATCTTCCCCGCCCTTGTCGACAAGGCCGGCCAAATCGCCAGATGCACCGCCTGAAGCATCGGCGCCCTGCTCGGTCAACGCCTCATCCCAGTCGGACATGTCATCTTTTTTTTGCGCTTTTTCTTCCATAACCAGCAGACCCTATTGGATCAGAATTTCCTTAAACAGAATGTCGTTGATCTTGGCCGGGTGGATTGCCAGTTCGATGCGCCTACGCAGCTCTTCTTTCAGCAAGAAGATGCCAGCAGACCCTTCTAGGTCACTTGTCCGCAACTCTCGCAGATAGACCTGAAAGGCATCAAGCACACGTGGCATAAATGGTTCGATCGCCTGAATAGTGGCTTTGTCGGCAACTTCCAGCGACACGGACAGTTTCAAAAACTGAGCGCGTTGCTCGACCGATGAAAGGTTAACGGTTAAGTCGGGCAGATCCAGAAAATAAACCCGCTTTGGCGGTTGAGGCGTGTCCGCCGTCATCGACGACCCGCCATCGAACACACCCATCATATAGGCACCACCGCCGCCGCCCAGCAGCAGCACAACAGGCACCGCAATCATAAGGATCTTCTTGAGTTTACCGCCCTTTGGGGGTGTTTCCTCATTGCCTTCTTCTGCGTCATCAATAGCGTCGGCAGTAACGTCGCTCATCAGATCTGAGTCCCCAATTGCATACATTGTTTATGCGTAAAAAATCGTTAACAAAGTCTTTATGGTAAACGCCGATCGGCAATTTTTGCCGGGCAAATTTGGCAACTTGCACCATTTTGCCGGGTCAAATAACCACTCAAAAAGCTAAGATATTGATTTTAAACGCTTATCTCTTTGGCACGATTTTCGCTTAAGAAAAGGTGAACATGTGCTTGGGGGTAACAAATGGAAAATGCAGAACTCATTGGTCTGTCACGGCAAACCGCCCTGAGACGACAGATGGATGTTGTCGCCAATAATCTGGCGAATATCAGCACCAACGGTTACAAGGCTGAGCGTTCCCTTTTCTCCGAATATGTCATGCCAGTAGCCGAGGCGAGCACCTTCCGCATGGAAGATCGGGATCTGTCATATGTCTGGGATCGCGGGACAATGACTGATTTCGCATCCGGTTCTGTCAAACTCACCGGAAATCCTCTGGATGTTGCGCTGTCTGAAGATGCATTCTTCGTGATCGAAACGGAAGCTGGCCTGCGATACACCCGCAACGGAGCATTCCAGATCAACCCGGAAGGGTTTCTGACCAACAGCGAAGGCATGCCGGTCCAGGGTGAAGGCGGCCCCATCAGCTTTAACAATGCCGAAACCGATATCAGCATCGCAGCGGATGGAACGATCTCCTCCAGCGCCGGTGTGAAAGACAAGCTGCAGGCTGTCACATTTGACTCCCCTCAATTGCTGTCGCGTGAAGGCAACAGCCTGTTCGCTGGTGAAGGTGCAAATCCCGCCCAGGCAGCATTCACACAGGGCGCGCTTGAGGGTTCAAACATCAAGGGCGTGATCGAAATCACCGAGATGATTCAAGTCAGCCGTGCCTACCAGTCACTCGCCAACATGTTGAAACGGATTGATGACCTGCGTCAGGGCGCAGTTCAAAAGCTTGGCAGCGTTCAAGCATAAAATGACCACCCAGGCACAAACGGTACGGTTTAGGAAAGAGTTATGAAAGCCCTCAGCATCGCCGCCACAGGAATGTTGGCCCAGGAATTGAACGTAGAAGTCATTTCCAACAACATTGCTAATATGCGCACGACCGGCTTCAAACGCAGCCGAGCCGAATTTCAGGACTTGCTATACCAGAACCTGCGTCGCCCTGGCTCGAGCACGTCAGATGCTGGAACCATGGTTCCAGCGGGTGTGGAAATCGGCTCTGGTGTCAAGACCACAGCCACACCGCGGATCATGTCTCAAGGCAGCGTGCAGGCAACTGAGCGCGAATTGGACGTTGCCATTCGTGGCGAGGGTTTCTTTACAATCACGCTTCCTGACGGTCGGACTGCCTATACAAGAGACGGCTCTTTTGAGCGGGATGCCACGGGCACAATCGTCAATGCCAATGGCTACACGGTGGGTAGTGGCATCGTCATTCCGGAAAACTCGCGCGGGGTAACGGTTAACTCGCAAGGCGAAGTACAGGCATTTTTGGACAATGACGTTTCGGCCACAACGCTCGGCACAATTCAGCTTGTCAATTTCACCAATAAAGTCGGGTTAGAAGCCATTGGCGACAATCTGTATTTGGAAACTGATGCCAGCGGAACGGCTCAACTTGGAAATCCGGAAGACCCTGGATACGGGAACCTGATTCAGGCCCATCTGGAAATGGCAAATGTGAACGCCGTCACCCAGATATCGGACCTCATTGCCGCTCAGCGTGCCTATGAAATGAATTCACGGGTCATCAAAGCCGCTGATGAAATGCTCTCTTCCACCGCAAACTTGCGCTAGGCTCGACATGAAAATTATCTATTGTCTCCTCAGTCTCCTTGCCGCCACCCTCGCCTCGCTGGTGTCAATCAGTGTCGTGCGTGCAGAAAGCATCGCCGTTTTGAAGCCCGTTGTAACTGTTGCCTCAGAAATCGTGACACTGGGCGATCTGTTTCACGATGCTGGTCTGCATTCTGAGACCGCCGTCTTTCGGGCGCCGGATCTTGGCGAAAGCGGAACGGTGGATACGCACACAGTTACTATGGCAGCGGCCCGCGCTGGTCTGTCTGATGTGGATGTTGCAGGTATTCAGGAAGTTGAGGTTCGGCGCGAAGCGCGCATGATCACATCACAGGATATCAGCGCCATCCTCCAGCAGGAAATCGCAAGGCGGCTCAATATCGCAAACTGGGAAGACATTTCCATGCGGTTTTCAGACGCAATCTGGTCCATCCCAGCGGATGCGTTGTCTGTAGAGCCTGTCAGCATTGTATCTCTCAATCTGAGCAGCCCATTAACCAGTCAGAACGGCCTCAGCCGGTTTGAAGTGCTGCTGAGCATCGATCAGGGCAACCGCCAGCAGAAACACCGGCTGCGCGGAACAGCATTGCCGATGAGTGAAGTCACAGTCCTCACCCGTCCTATTGCCCGTGGTGAGGTCATTCGCCGTGGTGATCTGGAAACCCAACGCGTGCCACAATCTCGTGCCCAGCGCATGGAGCCGGCTTTCCCTGTCAATCTGATCGGCTTTGAAGCGCGCCGAGCAATGCGCCCTGGCGTACCGATTTCCGCAAATGATGTGCAGCCTCCAACACTGGTGGCCCGCAATGATCGGGTCGTCATTGAATTGCGCACTGGACGTCTTTCGATCTCTGCTGATGGCCGGGCGATGGAAGCCGGTGCCGAAGGAGACACAATCAGCGTGATCAATTCCCATTCCAAACGTGTGATAGATGCCAAGGTGATAGGCCGTGGCCGCGTTGAACTTCAACTCCGTAAAACAACAAATCTCGCAATTCTGAGAGAGGACGCCCAATGACCCATATTTTTCGAAATCTGGCGGCCCTCGCCCTCGTCTCCACTGCCCTTGCGGCGTGCGGCACCGCAGACAAGCTGGCCCAAATAGGTCAGGAACCGCCTTTGTCAGCCATTCAGGATCCGACAACGCAGATCGGTTATCAGCCGGTTCAAATGCCGATGCCAACACCAACCTTGGCGCATTACAGCCCAAATTCATTGTGGCAGTCAGGGCGCAGAACCTTCTTTGATGATCAGCGCGCGGGACAGATTGGAGACCTGGTTACGGTCCTGGTCAGCATTACAGATACAGCGGCCATAGCAAACAGCACTGAACGCGCACGCAATGGCAGCCAGTCGATGGGTGCATCCGGCGCTGTAGGAAGTCTGTTGAACAAAGTATTGCCGAGCGGCTCGGAAGCTTCAGCCGCCATTGATCTGTCGGGCACAGGAAGTTCCAGCGGCAGCGGCACGGTAAACCGGTCTGAAACCTTGAGCACACGCGTTTCAGCAGTTGTAACCCAGGTCCTGCCAAACGGGAATCTGGTGATTGAGGGCAGGCAGGAAGTTCGCGTCAATTTCGAAGTTCGTGAGCTTATTGTTGCCGGTGTCGTAAGGCCGCAGGATATTGCAGCGAACAACACCATACCATCAGAGAAAATCGCCGAAGCGCGCATTTCATATGGTGGCCGTGGTCAAATCACAGATGTTCAACAACCTCGTTATGGCCAGCAGGTGCTGGACATCGTTCTTCCATTCTAACAATAAAAAGGGCGCTCTCACATCGGAGAGCGCCCTTTTATTACGGCTTTGAAAAAACAAACTTGTTAATCGTCGCGATAAACGCGTTCCCGACGCTCGTGACGTTCCTGTGCTTCAACGGACATGGTTGCAATGGGACGGGCATCCAGTCGCTTCAGAGAAATTCGCTCGCCGGTTTCTTCGCAAAATCCATAACTGCCGTCTTCGATACGTGCGAGAGCGGAATCAATTTTGGAAATCAGTTTTCGCTGGCGATCACGGGCACGCAATTCAACGGCGCGATCAGTTTCCGAAGAGGCACGATCTGCCAAATCAGGATGGTTTGAGTTTTCTTGCTGGAGGGTATCCAGCGTTAACTGGCTTTCGCGAAGAATATCTTCTTTCCAGCCATTAAGCCTACGTTTGAAATACGCCTTTTGGCGATCATTCATGAAGGGTTCGTCCTCAGACGGACGATAATCAATATCAGCAACTGCAGACATTCGCTCGACCTTAATTCTAGCCCCGATTGGGCGGACTATACCTATAGGTCTTTTCGGAGACAACAGGATTGACGACTACATTAACTTTAAGTTTTGATTTTTCTTAAGCCGCTGTTTCTGAACAGCTATTTTCGACAAAAATTGGAAATTACACAACTTAAAGTCCACGCTTTGCCAATTCCACACGCACACGCAGGTCGATTTCACGCAGAATCGGATCAAGGAGATCATCGCCAGTCATTTGCAAGTCAGGCAGTCGTCGTTTCAACTCCACAAGGCGCTCTGC
>CAZOCA010000060.1:0-10041 GCA_964578105.1 uncultured Pararhizobium sp. | reverse complement strand
CGAAAATAGAAAACGAACTCATATTAAAATATGTAAAAGATATTTTCGAGACCGATATTCAAAACCTAAAAACACTGACCGGTATAGATTTAAGTTGAGAATAAGTAAAATTTACTTCTATGAAATCATGGCTTGAAATCGAAATATTCAATTTCACTTCGATGAATTTCCCGGACTTTCTCAAACGTCTGTTGATTATACATATCCCTATAATTTGCAACATTAGCAGGCCGGCTCTTTGATTTCGCTGAGGGTAGCCAACCATCCCAGTCCAATCCAATATCACAAAGTATTAATCTCAAGTCTTCCTGTAGCGCCTCATATCGAACAATGTGATCCACAACAGGATTTCCGTTAATGGAATATATATTCCAATTTAATTCTTTTCGGATTTGCATTTCACTTTTTTCTAATGGCGCATAAGATAAAATAAACTGCTCGAATGATTCTTGATGTTTTTGACTTCGGCGCCTCCAGAAATATTCACTTGCCATAACTTCCCATGGACTTCTGACAATACAAAATTTTGTATACTCATTCCACTCTTTTGGAAAAGAGCGAATTACATCAATGGCCCGAGCATGTTCTGGTCGCTCGCCGAGTAGCTTAGCGTATTTTTTTTTGTTGGATACTGATACAAATTTCCATAATTTGCCCTTCAGCAAAAGTTTTGATGCGGAAAAACTGGGAGACTGTAAAGCTTCATAAAGCATCCTATTCGGGGGCATAATACCAACAGCCCGGCAATCCGCCACAGCTCCCAACATCAAGTCTTGTTGACCCAAATACCTTGCCAAGGATACCTTGACAGAGCTTCCGCCAGTTTTTCTGCAATGCAGATATATGAACTTATATTTATGACTGATAATCAAGTTTGGAATCCATTCTTGTCAGCATATTTGAACCAGAGCCTTAGACACACTCAGATTACTACAAGCCATGCTTAAAATATGCTGCCCCAAGAAAACTGGTATTTACCGGGGTTTCCAATAATTGGCCGGCTCGCTTAAGCTTACCTTGCCACGCATGCACAATTTGCGTATTCTCGGTTATCATTCTATTGGCCTGTGCATCATCGGGATGTGTCAGACATAGAGCTAACCGCGATGGTATAGGATAAAGCACATCCTTCGGTTGCGCCAATTGTATTTGACCATGCTTCTCCGCATAATATGTAAGGGCTCGTGGCCCTATATTTGAGCGTGTTTTGGGTTTGGGTAGGTCTTGTCCAGCCAATATTTCAATCTCGCGCAATATACGCCTGCGCCAAGTCGACCATGGCGTCCTAAGTGGAACCTTTGAAATTCCGTCCAAATAATCACCAGCCATATCGCTTCCAGATGGCAGATGAAGCACAGCACCATTCAATTTTCTGTCTGAGACCCAACCAAAATAGTATTCGTTTGTAACCACAAAACGTTTCACGAAATAACAATCCAGATCCACCCAAGTCCCAAGCCCTTGAATTTGCGCAACCAGCCGGAAAAGATTTGTAAACAATGTGTAGCGCTTATTCTGGACATATCTGAAATAGATGTTGCTTTCTGGGATGATATCACGTGCATCACGAATATCATCGTGTAGCCCCGTGCGTTGAAGAGCCTTTGGATCATAGCTGTATATTGTTATTGTATTTCCAACATCGAGAATTGACCGCAGACACAAACGTTCAAGCCATGAAACCGGGCCTTCCCAATAAGAAACTAAATGAGTGTTTGCGGGGGAGATTACCATATCAATGCCTTTTCACACACAAATAGAAAGTACCACAACGCAACAAACGCCATGGCAACATCATTCAAGCCCGAATGAGGTGAAGAGTGAACTTACTACAATATTTTATCCCTTAGAGGATATTCACATCAAGCCCTAAATCCAACACCGGTGCGGAATGTGTGATCCATCCTGTGGAGATGTAGTCCACACCGGCTTCTGCCTTCTCAGCTATCGTCTCCAGCTTCACCCCACCAGAAGCCTCTGTCCTAGTCACGGGGTTTAACTCTTTTACCATCGCAACCGCCTTTTTCAGAGTGGCAACATCCATATTATCCAGCAACACAACGTCCGGATTCGCCGGCAGAGCTTCAGCCAATTGTTCGAGCGTATCGACTTCAACTTCAATTTTTACCAGATGGCCGATATACGCCCGCGCCGCCTCAATCGTGGCGGCAACGCTGCCGACAACGCCAATATGGTTGTCTTTAATAAGGATTGCATCATCCAGGCCGAAGCGATGGTTGGCACCGCCGCCGCACCTTACAGCGTATTTTTCAAAGGCGCGCAGGCCGGGAGTGGTTTTGCGGGTGCAGACCACCCTGGCCTTGGTGTGGGCAATTTTTTTGGCAAACTGAGTGGTGGCTGTTGCAATGCCGCTCATATGGCCAAGATAATTCAGCGCAACACGCTCAGCTGACAGCACGTCCCGTGCGCGGCCTTTGATCCTGGCGACAACATCACCTGGCGCAAGCGCCTCGCTATCATCGATCAGCGTTTCAAACTCTATGTCAGGATTGACCGCGCGAAAGGCCGCACGCGCCAAAGGCATACCAGAAAGCACCCCCACTTCTCGGGAAGCAATGACGACATCAGCTATTGCGTCAGGGGGAATCGTGGCAAGTGTGGTGATGTCACCTGCCCGGCCAAGATCTTCCCGCAACGCGGCACGCACCGCATCGTCAACCATGACGCTTGGCAATTCAGGCTTGTAGGCATGCAGTTCGGTCATAACGCTCCGTCAGGCTGCCTGTGGCAGCGCCGATGCGACAATCAGGTCAACATCTTCAAGGGTTAGAAATGTGCGGTGATGCCAGGCGTCTTCCGTATCGGGGAAATCAAGGCGCATATGTCCGCCCCGGCTCTCTTCCCGGGCATAAGCGGCAGCGGCGATACATCGGGCCACCGACGCCATATTGGCGATACGCGGCATCAGCGGCTTTCTGTACAGATCATCGAAAACCCGAAGCGCCATCTTGAGGCCTTCACCATCTCTGGCCACGCCCACATGCTCCGACATCGTATTGCGAATCAGAGCAACCAGATCTTCATCCATGTCAGAGCGATCTGTGACTTCCGGCATGCCTTCATCCGGCCAGCGATGGCGCAGTGGCGAAGGCAATGTACCCTGAATATCCTGCGCAATACGTGTGGCAAAGACGACAGCTTCCAACAGAGAGTTGGATGCCAGCCGGTTTGCGCCATGTGCGCCCGTGGCAGCGGCCTCACCGCAGGCCCAAAGCCCGTCAACAGATGTGCGGCCCCGCACATCTACATGAATGCCGCCCATATGATAATGCTCTGCCGGAACCACCGGAATTGGGTCTTTCACCGGGTCAATGCCAGCAGACATGCAGGAGGCATAAACGGTCGGGAAGTTCTCCGGGAATTTTTCGCCGACGCTTTTCCGGCAATCCAGAAAAGCCCCTTTACCGCTTTGCACCTGCGTATGAATGGCGCGGGCGACAATATCGCGTGGCGCCAATTCTGCATCTTCATGAATATCCAGCATGAATCTGTGGCCATCATTGTCAATCAGATAAGCCCCCTCGCCGCGCAAAGCTTCTGTTGCCAGCGGCGCCGGGTCACGTCCGATATTGATGGCTGTCGGATGAAATTGAACAAACTCGAGATCAGACAGGATGGCGCCAGCCTGCGCGGCCATGGCGATACCACCACCACGGGCCTGTTGCGGGTTTGTGGTCACGGCATAAAGACCACCCACGCCGCCGGAACACATGACAATGGCGCGCGCAGGCAGCAAAATACGATTGGTCAGGCCACCACGCAGATCCTGCGCAATGATGCCGCTGATCTGTTTGCCATTCATACGCAATTGCTCGCCGACAAACCCCTCCAGAACGCGAATGGATGGTGTTTTCCGGACCTCGGCAACCAGTGCGCTCATGATGGCTGCACCGGCCATATCACCGCGCACACGCACAATCCGTCGTTCCGAATGTGCAGCCTCACGCGATAATTTCAAATGGCCTTCCAGATCCTTGTCAAAAGGCACGCCATAGGCCAGCAGATCATGAATACGGTCTGACGCTTCCGAGGCCATAACGCGGGCAATTTTCTCATCCACCAGCCCGGCCCCGGCAGCAACCGTGTCGGCCACATGAGATTCCGCACTGTCGCCAGGAGACATGGCCGCAGCGATGCCACCCTGCGCCCATGCCGAAGATGCCCCTTCACCAATCGGCGCAGAAGTCAGCACGGTAACGGGTCTTGGTGCCAGTTTCAGGGCGCAGAACAAGCCTGCAAGCCCACCACCAACGATGACCACGTCATCAATGCCCCCATTTGACTGGGGCGTCAGATCCTCAACCATGATGCAATCAATTCTTCCAGTTGATCATGCGCTCAACGGAATTGCGCGCCCGTTCTGCCACCGAAGGATCAATCAGAACTTCTTCTTCCATGGTCAGCAGGCAATCAAGAATATTGGCAAGCGTAATGCGTTTCATGTGCGGGCACAGATTACAGGGCTTTACAAAATTCACCTCTGGCACTTCAGCCGCAACATTGCTGGCCATCGAGCATTCCGTCACCATCACAACCTTGTCGGGACGGTGGTCTTTCACCCAATTAATCATATGGGCTGTTGAGCCCGTGAAGTCAGCCTCGGCCACCACATCAGGCGGGCATTCGGGATGCGCTATGATCTTGATGGATGGATCATCTTCGCGGTAACGCCGCAATTCCTCGCCCGTGAAACGCTCATGCACTTCGCAAGCGCCCTTCCAGGAAATGATTTCCACATCTGTCTGGCTCGCCACGAAACTCGCTAGGTACTGATCGGGCAGGAAAATAACTTTTGGCACCCCCAGACTTTCAACAATCTGCACAGCGTTGGATGAGGTGCAACAAATATCAACCTCGGCTTTCACATCAGCTGTTGTATTGACATAGGCCACCACGGGCACCCCAGGATAGGCCTCGCGCAACAAGCGCACATCAGCACCATTGATCGATGCGGCCAGAGAACACCCAGCCCGGCTGTCAGGTATCAAAACGGTTTTTTGCGGGCTCAACATTTTGGACGTTTCCGCCATAAAATGCACACCGCATTGGACAATAATGTCCTCATCAAGATTGCTCGCCTCAATGGCCAACTGCAGGCTGTCACCAACAAAATCCGCAACGCCATGAAAGATTTCAGGCGTCTGGTAATTATGCGCCAAAATCACGGCATTGCGTTGTTTCTTGATTTTGTTGATATGGTAGATCAATGGCGCAAAAACCGGCCATTCAATGGCAGGAATCTGATCTTTGACCTTATCATAGATAGGCGCAGTCGCAGCCGCGATCTCGTCAGTGTAGGTCAGGTCCGGCATTGGTAACGTACCAAATCGAGACGCTGCACTTTCATGCGCAATTCCAGAACCAGACAAGGCGGCCGTGTGGCCTGCAGCACTGTTATCCATGGCAATTGTTGATGTTGTGGACATATCGCCCTCCACTGTTCATTTGCGTCAAAACCGCAGCAGAAAGCCTGCCTTGTGCGGATAATCTTAAATTCTACTTATACTCAATCTGAGTATATATATGGAGATGGGGGTAATTTGCAAGTCTCAAAACCGCACAGCCACAGATTCCACCTGCGGTGGTTTAGACCCGCAATCCAGGCGCAGGACGTTCCAACAGCACCTCCCGGCGAAAACGAAACAATTGCGCGGGTCGGCCACCGGTTTGAACACTACTTGTCCCCGTTGGTTCCACCAAAGCATTGGCTTCCACCAAGCGGCGAAAATTCTGTTTGTGTAGATGGCGCCCTGCCAGTGCTTCAACAGTTTTCTGCAAATCCGTCAGGGTAAATTCATCACCCATCAACTCAAAGACCAGTGGGCGGTATTTCAGTTTGGCACGCAACCGCGATATTGCAGTGGCAAGAATGCGGCGGTGATCATATCTCATCGGACGGCCTGTATGGGCAAACATCTCGCTGACAAGCGCTGTATCGCGCCCGTCAATCGCAACCTCCCTGAGCAGCCCGGCCTCATAAAGCAATTCATAGCGGTCCAGCACCCGTTCATCGTCCCAAACCAAACCGTCGAGCGCAAAGGCCAACTTCAACCGTTCGGCTTTGCTGGCATCACCCTTTGAGGCCCAGCCAGACAGTGTCGGCAGCAAATGCTGATCCAGAACTTCCGGGCGTCCCGCGCGCCAATCTTCCCAGGGAAAATAGACATACCAGGGCCGAAACGAGGCTCCAGACAGTTTCAATGCCTCGGCGCTGACGGCATCCTCCGGTGCAGCCCCTCGGCTCAGCGCCAGATAACCGACTGAAACCACATGATCGGCCTTGTCACCGGGCCGCGCATGGCGGCCTCTGTCTCCAAATGTGTAAAGCTGCTCCACATGACCGATCTGCAGACCGGCCTGTGCTTCCACAAATGCCCGCAGCCCCAACTCAAATGTGCGATGCCGCAAGGGATCAAACGGGCCGAAAGGCAGCATATCCTGCCCATCACCTTTGTCCTCGGCACAAATTGTCAGGATCAAAGGCGTCTGGTCTTTCAGCCCAACAACAGCTGCGCTGAGACCAATAGCAATATTTGTTCCGTCAAAGCGTTCCATCGTCAACACCGGATATGCTCAGATGAAAAACACTGCCTTCAAAACAGTCTATGCCCCGGCCAATATCATCGACCGCTGCCAACATACGCCCTTCCCGCCCCAACACATAATCAGCCAAAGCCACAAGCCGCTTGTTGGGTGTGGCCTCCGGTGAACGTTCGCGAATGGTTGCCGCCACCAGTTTTTCATCAAGGTCGGGCCGCAAAAGACAAGTGGCAATCATGGCCCCGGCAGTGGATCGGCTGACCCCCGCCCAGCAATGCACAATCAGGGGCGCTGCCTGATCCCAATTTTCAACGAAGCGGACAAACTCTCTCACATGCTGTTCGCCGGGCAACAACATGCCTTCCAGCGGTTCATTGATGTCATTAAAGCCAAGAAACAAATGATTATCCGGCTCGACAGTGGGTGGACGCGCGACGATTGTGTCTGCATTGATCAGCGTTGCCATATGGCTGGCCCGGCTGTCGCTGGCAGTCTTTTCAAGCCTGTCGAGGGAGCAAACGTAAATTGCGCTCATCCAAATTCCTTATGCCTTTGTGTTCAGACGAAGTGTCAGTTGCTGAAACGCTTCCAGAAAGGTTTTTTGTGCCTGATGTGCAGGCAACGGGTCCAGCAAATCTGACACATCATCTCCGGTAACGCCACGCGGACGGCTGAAAAAACGGTCTGCTTCCTCACTTGCAAAGCCCGCAAGCCGCGTTGCTTCAAAATAAGCAGCCATCCGATCACAGGATTTGATAGCTCGCAACTCTGTCTTGGAAAGGTCTGGCGGCAACGAAAAACGTAGATGAATAGCCGTCTGCAACCGATTTTCTACGCTCTTATAATCTCCACCCATGACGGCTTTGAAGGGCGAAATCATATCCCCCACCACATATTCCGGCGCATCATGCAGCAGCAGGGCCAGGTACCAATAGGGTTTGGCCTCTGAAAACAGCTTTTCACCAATCCGCGCCACCAACAAGGAATGCTGCGCGACAGAAAATGCGTGTTCGCCAACAGTCTGCCCATTCCAGCGGGCAACCCGGGCCAACCCGTGTGCAATGTCCTCAATTTCAATATCAAGCGGAGATGGATCAAGCAGGTCCAACCGGCGTCCGGACAGCATTCTTTGCCATGCGCGTGGCGGTTTGTCCGTCTTCTGCGCCATGCCTAAACCCACCGGAACGATACCCAATCCGGTAAAGCCATCGTCAGTTGCGCCGGACCGGCTTTGATAAAATGCCCCGCCTCCATCGCATCATTGACGCGGTCAATCCGTACGGCCGCCAACCCAACATGCGTGCTGACACTGCCAAGTGTTCCGATGGTTTTTTTCTCCACCGTGATCTCAGTGCCAGATTCGGGCAGTTCATCTGTCGAGGAGACCAGTACAATCCGCCGTCTTGCGGTGCCTCTGTGCTTCATGCGCGACACAACTTCCTGGCCGACAAAGCACCCTTTTTCAAACCCGATTGCATTCATCTGGTCCAGATTTATGTCATGGGGAAACACATCGCCATAGGCATAATCAAGCGGGGCTTCCGGAACACCAAGTTCAATGCGCTTCGCCACATAGGAATCCGTCTCGTCAATCACCAAAGTCGCATCTGCCAACGCAGCTCCAATGACGGTCTCGGATATATAGGCCCGATAGCCAAGCCCAATATGACGCGGGTCCGCCACCACAGTACCTGGCAATGTCGACGCTTCGGTGCCATCGGAGGATGGCAGCAACGCGAGCACGCTGACATCTTCAGATATGTCAGCAACAGAAACATTCGCCCGCAATTTATACATGGAGAGCCGTTTCATCAGATCAGCCCCGGCATCTGCCAGCGTATCCAGCAAATAGCCATCATTCATGGGAATCACAAAAAAGTCGAACAGCAGCTTCCCTTGCGGTGTCAGCAAAGCGCCAAACCCGCTTTCGCGGTCTTTCAGACGGTCCATATCGAAAGTAATGAGGCCTTGCAGAAACGTTTCTGCATCAGATCCACCAATATGCAAAAGAGCCCGGTTTGTAAGGCGTATCGCAGAAACAGACATAATAACGAACCACTTTATAAGGAATACAGGCGCAACACTTGCCATGCCATGAGCTTGCGGACTAGGGTCTGCACACAATCGGGATATTGAATTGGCGCTGTCTGGAAAGCCCAAATGTTATGAGCAGATTGCTGATAAGGCTGGTTGCCTTTTCAAAATCTGCGAAGCGGCAGTTGGGCTTTCCAGACAGCGTCCCTACGGGATGAGTAGGCTTTAGGGCAGGACATCGACGCAAAGGCTTGAAAACCAGACGGTTTCCTGCGCCTTCGCTCCTAACCCTGACCAAAAGTCCATTCACCAATGCAACCTCCCAATTGAGTCCAGACCCTAGGTAAGCACAACTTGCATATTGGGCAAGCGCACAAACTTGCACGGTCTAAAATAAAGAATAGAAGATTATGAGCCTCGCTGAAACATCTGCCGCAACCGGCCCTGAATATCTGCGCCGCAGAACCTTTGCCATCATCTCGCACCCGGATGCGGGTAAAACGACGCTGACGGAAAAACTGCTGCTGTGCGGCGGCGCTATCCGTATGGCCGGTCAGGTGCGTGCGCGCGGCGAGCGGCGACGGACACGGTCTGACTGGATGAAAATCGAGCAGGATCGCGGCATTTCGGTTTCCTCAACTGTCATGACTTTTGAACGCGGCGATATGACATTCAATCTACTCGATACGCCGGGCCACGAAGATTTCTCGGAAGATACCTATCGCACACTGACTGCAGTAGACGCCGCTGTCATGGTGATCGACACCGCCAAGGGTATCGAGCCGCAAACCCGCAAATTGTTCGAAGTCTGTCGCCTGCGCGACATACCCATTCTGACCTTCATGAACAAGATTGACCGCGAAGCCCGCGATCCTTTTGAACTGATTGATGAGGTGCAGGAAGAACTTGCCCTCGACGCGTCACCCGTAATGTGGCCCCTTGGCTCCGGCTCAACCTTCCAGGGCTGTATTCACCTGAAAACCGGCATGTTTTTGCACAATGCCGGCCCCGGCAAACCCGCCGAGCGTATTCAGACCACCGGTATCATGGATGAAAAGCTGGATGCCCTGGTAGACCCGAATGTGCTGGCCGAAGCGCGTGATAATGTGGAACTGGCCGCTGGCGGCTACACGGAATTTGACCATGAAAGCTTTCTGGAAGGGCATTTAAGCCCCGTGATATTTGGCAGCGCCCTGCGCGGTTTTGGCGTGGAAGAATTGCTGGACGTCATTGCCGAATTTGCGCCACCACCACAACCACTGACCATTGAAGGCGGTGAAATCGGTCCGGAAGACAAAGCGGTTTCCGGCTTTGTTTTCAAGGTTCAGGCCAATATGGATCCCAATCACCGTGACCGAATTGCCTTTCTGCGGCTGGTCTCCGGACACTTCAAACGCGGCATGAAACTGAAACATGGTCGCACCAACAAGGCGATCAACATTCACT
>CAZOCA010000059.1:0-10070 GCA_964578105.1 uncultured Pararhizobium sp. | reverse complement strand
CTTTTGGTGTCCGCGCCTTCTTTGACGGTTGTCCTGTTTGCGCCTTTTGCCGGAATTCTGACGGATAGGCTTGGACGGCGCTGGATGCTGCTGGCGGGTGTTCTGCTGTTTGTCGTCAGCGGGACGGCCGGTTCATTTCTGGCAGACCTGGATATGATCTTTGGCAGCCGATTGGTGTTGGGTATTGCTGTGGCGATGATCATGACATCACAGACTGCGCTTGTCGGCGACTATTTCACTGGTGACAAGCGCGTGGCCCTTACGGGGCTTCAGATATCAGCTCGAAACTTTGGCGGATTTCTCTTCATCTCGCTGGCCGGTTGGCTTGCTGTCTTCTCGCCCAAACTTCCTTTTGCGATCTATGGTTTGGCCGCTCTTTTTTTGCCCATTATGTGGATTGCAATCCATGAACCCAGAAAACCCCGAATCAAGGCTGGCCCTTCAAATCCGGCAGCAAATGGCGGCGTATCGAATTGGGTGCTTCTGATCGCCCTGCTGACACTTTTGCAGATGTCCACCAATATGCTGTTCTTCATCATGCCGACCCAGCTTCCCTTCTTTCTGGATATGCTTGGGTATGAAAGCTCTGTCATGACGGGTGTGGCACTGGGAGCGCTGACACTTTCCGGCGGTTTTGTGGCTCTCACTTACGGACGCATCAAAAAAGCGCTCGGTTTCAGAGCCACTTATGCAGTGGCTTACGGATTGATGGCCATTGGCTTTGCCTCCGTATCTCAAGGACAGGTGCTTACCTTTTTGATTGCGGGGGCGGTTGCTATTGGAGCTGGCTTTGCTCTGGCGATGCCGGGCTTCGTCGCAATTGCGCTTCAGCTAGCGCCCCAAAACCATCGCGGAATTGTCGGTGGCGCCCTGACGACGGCGATTTTTCTGGGACAATTTCTGTCGCCTCTTATCACCACACCGTCCATTTCAGCTCTGGGTTATGAAAGCACTTTCTTTGCAGAGGCCCTCATATTGGCTGTCTTGGCGGTTGCAGCTGCGATCAACCAAGGGTTCGATCGTTACCGCCAGATCCGGAAGACGGGTTGATCCGCCTATTCCGCTGCGTTCCAACCATTTGCGTTCTGCTCGGCCCGTTCGAGCAGGCTGAACAGCATATCGGATTCCGCCTTTGAGAACCCATTCAGCAGCACTGCGTTGATGTCTTCGAAAAAGTTTGCGAGGTGACTAAGGTCCTTCGCTGCTTTGGTTGCATCAATTCTGACCGTGCGTCGATCATGGGCGTCAGGTGTTCTGAGCAGGAGCCCCTTATCAACCATGCGATCCACAATGCGCGAGGTTGCGGGTGCATTGTTGCCGCTATAGGCGGCCAGGTCACCAAGCGTCAGGCCGCTATTGCGCCACACGGCGGACAGAATGACCCATTGCGGCAATGATAGATCATACCGTTCCAGACTCTTCTGGCACACCGCATTGCACGCGCCTGTTGTGTAATTGAGTTGTCTGCCCATGGATCGTGGTGGTGCCAATTTTTTATTTGCCATGTAAATATTTTACCTGTAATAAATATGCTTGTAATATAATATAGTCCGTCACAAGAGGGGATGTAAAATGAAGTTTCCGGGAATAGCAGTACTCGCCATCGCAATTGGCACAATGACATGCGCATTTGCACCAATCGCCAATGCTGCAGACAAACCTGCGGGTCGGTTGACTGCCGAACTGACATTCGGTGCCATTGATACAGCTGGCAAAGGGTATATTCATCAAGGAGATTTGGAAGAATTTCGCGCCAGTGTGTTTTCAAGCATGGATTATGATGACAGCGGAAAGCTGACCTATCAGGAATTCGCTGCATGGGCCCCTGGCTTCTCGAGCATTGCTGAAGAAGAAGGGAAATCCGAGGCCTACACCACAGCCACCAAAATCGTATTCGCTTTCTGGGATCGCGATGGCAATGGCGAAATCAATGAAGCGGAAATGCGGTTTGCCATGAATGCCGATTTTCGCCGTGCCGATCTCGACGATAATGGTACGCTGTCGCAAACTGAATTCATCGGCGGTTTCGCGGTCATTGTTGCCATGCGCGCTGCGATCCGGCCCGACCTTTAACTTCTGAAGCCGAATGGAGGCGGTTATGAAAAGCACAAAACAATCCTATGGACGCTTTGCAGTCAGCATTCACTGGTTAAGCGCCATCCTTATTCTGGTGCTGTTGGGGTCTGGTCTCAGGTCAGACATGACCCTTGATCCGGCAGTGAAAATCACGATCCTGCGGGTCCATATTCCCGTCGCGATTCTGGTGCTGATCCTCACAATTGTGCGGCTGGTCTGGTGGTGGCGGTTTGATAAAAAACCGGCCCCGCTCGACGGGACACCTTCATGGCAGGAAAGCATCGCTGTCTGGACCCATCGGCTGCTTTACGTGTTGCTGTTCGTGATGTTGGGAAGTGGCATTGGACTGTCCATCCTGTCCGGTGCGCCGGATGCCGTGTTTGGCAATGCCGAACTACCGGATTTTTCACAATATCTGCCGCGCACTGCCCACGGAATAGCGGCCAAGATACTGGCTGGACTGATTGCACTTCATGCGGGCGCTGCGCTGTTTCATCATTTCATGAAACGGGATGTGACCTTGAAACGGATGTGGTTTCAAAAGGGTTCGCGTTAATCCACAACCACGAAAACACCTTCGCGGCGCGGGTCTCCTGCGCCGTGAAAGCGGCCACGCGGGTTGCGCTCCACAGCATGAACACCGCCGAAATAAAGGCTTTGCTCCTGCCAGAATTCTGTCTCTGGAAACACACCTTCCAGCGCCTTTGCTTCTGGCTGATTGCCGTAATCCTCAATATCCAGCCGCCGCCTTTCTCCGTGAATGCGCGGCCGATGAACGGCCTCGCGAATATCCATGCCGGTCAGAAAACGATTGGCCAGCACCTGATAAAGGGCGGTGCGAATGCGGTTTGAGCCGCCGGATCCCAAGGCCAGCAACGTTCCATCTGCACCATCGGCAATGGTGGGTGCCATCATTGATGACAGGCGTCGCTGCCCCTTGGCTTGCGGTTTCCAGCGGGTCGGCCCAACCGGATTGACATCCTCTTCCCCAAGCATGTTGTTCAACATGTAGCCACGGCCGGGAACGATCTGGCCATTGCCCTCGCCATTGGTGACGGTCACAGCTACCGCATTGCCATGGCGGTCTATGACGCTGATGTGGGTGGTTCCGTTAAACCCATCCTTGGTGCCAGTCTGATCCGGTTGTTTTGCCTGCACTTTAAATTTTTCGGCTATTTCTGAGCCTGAACGATCAGTGCGCCAAAAACGATCCACCTGTGCAATTGCATCTGCCCTGCCGGACAGCGGCGATGAGGAGTTGCCGTCTGCGCTAAGCATGGCAAGTGACAGCACGCCACCCATTGCTGGCAACGCGTTGCTGAACACCCGGCAGGCTGTGTTTTCCCAGCGTGTCGGATCTCGCATTTGAGCAACATAGTCTGAAAAATCATCGGCCTTTATGTGGCCGCCCTCATCCATCTGCTGCTGCAGCACCCGCTCTGGTTCGCACAGGCCGTTGAAAGATGCCTCACGACGCTCTGCGAACTCATTGAACAGGCCTCGCAATTCTGCATTGTCGAATGCATCACCTTCTGACAGCAGTTTTCCATCCGGTGCATATAATGATCTGGCAGGGTCTGATGCCTTCAGAATGGGTGAGACTATTTCAAACAATTTGGCCTGAAGCGGGCTGATCGTCAGACCCTCTGCGCTTGCCAGCGCTGTTTGGAAAAGCTGTTGAATTGTCATAGCACTATGAACCGTCCGGCCATTGTGAACTGTATGGGCATTCGCTGTATTGCCAAGATCAAAGAGAGCTGTCAGACCAGCCTCCATTCCTGGCACGGCACTGGTTCCAGCTCCAATGTGGAACAATTGCCGGACACTGCCAAAATCGGCCTCGACTTCCATTGTCTGCGCATCGGCCTGCTTCTGCCCTGGCAGATCAACAAAGAAATCCAGAACTTCCGTTTTCCCGTTGCGATGCCGCGCAGTCATGAAGCCCCCTCCACCGGGGCTGGCAAAAACCGGCTCGGCAAGACAGGCCGCAATCAACCCGGCTGCGGCGGCCTGAAAGGCATTACCACCATCATTCAACGTTCGAGCGGCCGCATCAGCCGTGACCTTGTGCCCGGCCGCAACAGCACCAGCCTGCAAATCTCGCGCCTTATGGAGGAAAGACATGTAGGGGGACCTTTATGAAAATTGGGATGCTTGGAAGAAATCAGCCGCACCGTAATGGATGTGAGCTCAGCTTCAAACCAGATTTTCAGCCGTTTGAACAACGCAAAAAGGTCTCAGCCATAATTTGCGCGCAATTTTGCTGCGAAAGCGCTAAAGACACTCAAAAAGCCGTTGGAGCTGACTTTATGCCGACAATCGCTCTTGTTGATGATGATCGTAACATCCTGACCTCCGTCGCCATGGCGCTGGAATCGGAGGGTTACAGGGTTCAAACCTACACAGATGGAGCCTCTGCGCTCGATGGGCTGATGGATAATCCGCCCGATATGGCCATTCTGGATATCAAAATGCCACGGATGGATGGTATGGAACTGCTGCGCCGACTGCGCCATAGCAGCGATATGCCGGTGATCTTTCTGACATCGAAGGATGATGAGATTGATGAATTGTTCGGCCTGAAAATGGGCGCGGACGATTTTATCCACAAACCCTTTTCGCAGCGCCTGCTGGTGGAACGTGTCAAGGCCGTAATGCGCCGGGTCGCGCCACGTGACGGCAGTGTCATCAAGGAACCTGAAGCCACCAAAGCCTTGGAGCGCGGCGCGCTATCCATGGATCAGGAGCGGCATACCTGCACCTGGAACGGCAAGAATGTGGTTCTGACCGTGACTGAATTCCTGATCCTGTTTGCTCTGGCGCAACGGCCGGGTGTGGTCAAAAGCCGAAATGCCTTGATGGATGCAGCTTATGATGATCAGGTCTATGTGGATGACCGCACCATCGACAGCCACATCAAGAGGCTGCGAAAAAAGTTCAAGGCAACTGATGATGATTTCGATATGATCGAAACATTGTATGGTGTCGGTTACCGCTTTCGCGAAGGTTAGGGACACCAGCAAACCGCCATGTCGGCTTCTGACGCCACAAAAGAGGATGATCTGCACAAGCCTGAGGATAAGATTGCCAAACCGGCATCTGCCTTGCGGCGGGTTGCCGAGAAGGCCAAAAAGGGCGCGCGCAGACGCGTGCGTTTGTCCCGGCTGACGCCCCGACGCGTATTGGCGGCTGTCAGTCTGCAAGTGTTCTCATCTCTTACACGACGGATTGTCTTTCTCAATCTCGCGGCGCTTCTTGTGCTCCTGTCCGGAATCCTGTTTCTCAACCAGTTTCGGGCCGGACTGACAGAAGCCCGGATTGAAAGCCTTTTGACACAGGGCGAGATCATCTCGGGGGCCATTGCGGCCTCCGCCAGTGTGCAAACCAATACCATTACAATTGACCCTGATCGGCTTCTGGAATTGCGCAGTGGCGAGAGCATTGCAGCGTTTGAAGACGAGGAAGACGCACTTGAGTTTCCCATCAATCCAGAGCTTGTCGCCCCCGTACTGCGCCGGCTGATTTCGCCGACCCGCACAAGGGCGCGGATATATGATCAGGAAGGCACACTTATCCTGGACAGCCGCGCGCTTTATGCCTCTGGCCAGATCTTGCGGTTTGATCTGCCGCCCGTTGAAGCGGTGCCTGCCTGGTATGAGCTGCTGTGGCAGAGAGCCAAATTGTGGCTGCGGCGCGGTGACCTGCCGCTCTATAGCGAAGTTGATGGCGGCAATGGCCGCAATTATCCTGAGGTGGTGCGCGCGCTGTCGGGAACACCGGCCAGTGAAGTACGGGTGACCGATCAGGGCGAACTGACCGTTGCAGTGGCTGTGCCAATCCAGCGGTTTCGCGCCGTTCTGGGCTCGTTGCTGCTCTCAACACAAGGCGGGGATATTGATGCCATTGTGCAAGCGGAACGCCTGGCTATTTTCAGGGTCTTTCTGGTTGCAGCCATCGTTACAATTTTACTGTCCATTCTGTTAGCCAGCACAATTGCGGGACCCATGCGCCGTCTGGCAGCGGCGGCGGACCGGGTGCGTCGGGGTGTAAAAACCCGTGGTGAGATCCCGGACTTTTCCAAACGACGGGATGAAATCGGGCACCTTTCCCAAGCGCTGCGTGACATGACGGATGCGCTTTTTACACGTATGGCCGCAATTGAAAGCTTTGCTGCTGATGTTTCTCACGAGTTGAAAAACCCGCTCACCTCATTGCGCAGCGCTGTGGAAACCCTGCCGCTTGCCAAGAATGAAGAGCAGCGCGAACGACTGTTGAGCGTGATCTTGCATGACATCCGACGGCTGGACCGCCTGATCAGCGACATTTCAGATGCGTCCCGGCTGGATGCTGAATTGGCCCGTCAATCCTCAGAGCCGGTTAATATATGGTTGCTTCTGGACACCGTCGTTGCGGTAGCGCGCGAAACTGCAACAGCTACATCTCCGAGCATTGAGCTGACCGTTGATGACGCAATCAAAGACCAATTATTCGTTTTGGGAAATGACGGGCGTCTGGGACAGGTCGTCAACAACCTTCTGGATAATGCGTGTTCGTTTACAGGCTCGGAGGGAAGTGTGCGCATTTCAGCTGAGTGTGATGATGAAGACGTGGTGATTATTATTGAAGATGATGGGCCCGGCATCAGACCAGACGTTCAGACCCGGATTTTTGAGCGGTTCTATACAGACCGCCCTGAACGCGAAGATTTTGGTCAGAATTCGGGTCTTGGCCTGTCTATCAGCAAACAGATTGTAGAAGCTCATCGCGGAACGATCGAAGCCCAGAACTGGTATGATACAGATGAAGACGTGGCGGCAGGTGCCCGCTTCATTGTTCACCTGCCACTGGTGGGAGACTGATATTCGTGCCTGATGACCGCATGAAAGGTCCTGCAATTCACGGCACAGTCGTTGTTTGGCAAAGTTCAGGCATTCTGATTATCGGCCGCTCCGGCAGCGGTAAGTCTCAATTGGCTCTGGCACTGATGTGCGACGCCACGCGCCCCTGCTCTCTTGTAGCTGATGATGGCGTGCTTCTGCGTGAAGACGGTGCAGATCTATGGGCATCTGTTCCTCCAAGGCTGCGCGGCAAAATAGAGCGTTACGGCATGGGCATTGAAACTCACGAATTCGTGGAAACCTGTCGTCTTGCGCTGGTGGTGGAACTGACACCAAGGGACCGGATTGACCGCATGCCTGAACCCGATGCGTTGATCTGGACGCATGAGGCCGTTTCATTGCCTAAGCTAATACTTCCAGAGCAACCCATAAATGGTGCCTCGGCTATTTATGCAACCTTGAGACGTATCAACGCTTAGCTGCTTTGAAAAAGCGTTAAAATCAAAAATTGGGTCTTGCCTTCGCACGGTCAATGCACAAGATAAAGACTGTGTTTTACTGGGTCTGCATTTAAGCTGGGTTGTTCAATGATCGGATTGGTGCTCGTCACCCACGGTAAGCTTGCGGATGAGTTTCGCTCCGCTCTGGAACATGTTGTTGGTGTTCAGGAAGCGATTGCTACCATCTGCATTGGTCCTGAAGACAATATGGAAACAAGGCGTGACGATATTGTCGCGGCAATTCGCTCTGTTGAGTCCGGCTCCGGTGTGATTGTGCTGACCGACATGTTTGGAGGCACACCTTCAAATCTCGCGATCTCTGCCATGGAACCAGGCACCATTGAAGTGGTTGCTGGTCTGAACCTACCGATGCTGGTGAAGCTGGCCAGCGTGCGGCGCGATTTGAGTGTGGTCGATGCTGCGCTTGAAGGGCAGGATGCCGGCCGCAAATACATCAATGTTGCCAGCGCGCTTCTGGGCGCAGCACCTAAAAAGACAACAGCAGGATGACTGGCGACAAGTCGGTGCGTACTCTTACCATCTTGAATGCAAAGGGTTTGCACGCGCGCGCGTCAGCCAAATTTGTCAAATGCGCTAGTGCCTTTGATGCGTCCGTATCGGTGTCAAAAGACGGGCAGACAGTTGGCGGAACATCCATTATGGGTTTGATGATGCTGGGTGCAACACCTGGAAGCACGGTGGCGCTTTCGGCGACCGGGCCAGATTCCACCGCAGTTTTGAACGCTCTTGAGGCCTTGATCAAGGGTCGCTTCGGCGAGGAATAAAGCCCCACCAAAACGTATAAAGAAATCTTTATATTTAGTTTGCTTTATGGCTTTCTCCATGATAGCAAATCGTCAAATTTACCCGCTTTGAGCGGGTTTTCCATTTCACTTACTTTATCAAGGGCTATTCTTCATGGCTGACTATATTGTCAAAGATCTTTCGCTGGCCGATTGGGGCCGCAAGGAAATTGCGATTGCCGAAACAGAAATGCCGGGCCTGATGGCTCTGCGCGACGAATTTGGCAAAGACCAACCGCTGAAAGGCGCGCGGATTGCCGGGTCTTTGCATATGACCATTCAGACAGCTGTTCTGATTGAAACGCTTGTTGCACTGGGCGCCGAAGTCCGTTGGGCTTCCTGCAATATTTTCTCTACTCAAGATCATGCAGCGTCAGCCATTGCAGCAACCGGTGTCCCGGTTTTCGCAGTCAAAGGCGAGACCCTTGAAGAGTATTGGGACTACGCAGACCGCATCTTCAATTGGGGCAATGGTGAAACAGCCAACCTCATTCTTGATGATGGCGGCGATGCAACCATGCTGATCCTGTTGGGTGCGCGCGCTGAAAAGGACATCTCTGTTCTCGACAAACCGGAGAATGAAGAAGAAGAAGCCCTTTTCGCGACCATCAAAAAGCGTATTGCGGAAACACCAGGCTGGTTCTCCAAGGTTCGTGAGAACCTTCAAGGTGTGTCAGAAGAGACCACCACAGGTGTTCACCGTCTCTATCAGATGCAACAGCGCGGTGAATTGCCGTTCCCTGCCATCAATGTGAATGACAGTGTTACCAAATCAAAATTCGACAATCTTTATGGTTGCCGTGAAAGCCTTGTTGACGGCCTGCGCCGTGCAACCGATGTGATGATGGCGGGTAAAGTGGCCGTTGTCTGTGGCTATGGTGATGTTGGCAAAGGATCTGCTGAATCCCTGCGTTCTTCCGGAGCGCGCGTTATCGTTACCGAAATCGACCCCATTTGTGCGCTTCAGGCAGCCATGGAAGGGTTTGAAGTTGATATATTGGATGATGTAGCCTCAAAGGGCGATATCTTCGTGACAACAACCGGCAATAAGGACGTCATCACTGTCGATCATATGCGGGCCATGAAAGACCGAGCCATCGTGTCCAATATTGGTCACTTTGACAGTGAAATCCAGATTGGCGGACTGCGGAATTTCAAATGGCATAATGTCAAACCTCAGGTTGATGAAGTTGAATTCCCGGATGGAAAGCGCATCATTGTTCTGGCCGAGGGTCGGTTGGTGAATCTTGGCTGTGCAACAGGGCATCCAAGCTTCGTGATGTCTGCCAGCTTCACCAATCAGGTACTCGCACAGATGGAATTGTGGAACAGAGGCGACCAGTACAAAAATGAAGTCTATGTCCTGCCCAAGCACCTTGATGAAAAGGTAGCAATGCTGCATTTGGCCAAGCTTGGCGTTAAATTGACCCGCCTTACAGACGATCAATCCAATTATATTGATGTACCGGCAGACGGCCCATACAAGCCGGACCACTACAGGTATTAATACAAAATTAACCATACACTATATGTAGGGGGCAGTGAAAAAAGTGATTCACCGCCCCCTTTTTTATGTCCTTAAGCGCTTCCCACCGATTCGCGAAGCAGGTAGTTTCGACTGATTCGCTTTGGTTGATCCGGATTTTACAATCCCCACCAACCGCACCGCCCCCGTGGCGACCTGCGAACATAGTGAGTAGCTGATGTCGCCGTGTATTTGGCGACACTCTGGCGCGTTGAGTATTGTTCTCGAGGATTACGTATGCACCGCATTATGCGGGCTGTTGAAAGATACAGCCGCAAACCATTCAGGATTCCGGGTCGCGGTTCTCTGCGTCGGCGCATAGTATTTC
>CAZOCA010000058.1:5806-10121 GCA_964578105.1 uncultured Pararhizobium sp. | reverse complement strand
CGTGTATCCGGAACAAAGCTATTTCGGGGAGCTGTTAGCCGGAAAACAAAAGCAGTTTTCAACGCCCAGCCAAGCGGCCAACGCAATTTATCAAACGGCTTTTTCAGCAGGCATCAAAGAGATGGCGATCAGCGGATTGGGCATCGCCTGGCTGCCTGTCAGCATGGTCTACCGCGAGTTGGAAAACGGCCAATTGGTTGATCTCAGTACAAACTATGGCAGTTTGGCGCTGCGAATTGCACTTTACACAAATCTTGAAAACGAAGCCGCAACGACAGCACAAGCCTCATGGCATGCAAATCGCAAATAGGACCTCAGAACCCGGCGCAACGGCTCAGGCGTGAACCTGCACCGGTTCGCGTTCGCTGTGAACGGCGCAGGCAGCAAACGCTGCGCCAATGCCAATCAAGACCGGTTGATCATATCCAATCTCCACCATGCCCTCTTCAAGGTCTGACAAGACACCATGCCATGGCACAAAGTCAGCCGATGACACGGATTTGGCGATTGTCACAGGCGTTGAGCCGTGCATTCCATGGTCCAGAAGCTGGCCTGCAATCCGGCCCGCCATACGTCCGCCCATGAAAAAGATATTTGTCGTTTTTGGATCGGTCAGTCCAGTCCAATCCATATCCGCTGGCAGATCACCATGTCGGCTGTGTCCGGTTACAAACCGCACTGATTGCGCGAAATCACGATGGGTCAGCGAGACGCCAAGCTGAGACGCCATCGCCAGCGCAGATGTAATACCCGGCACTACCGAAACCGAAATGCCCTCCCCTTGCAACCGGGCGATCTCCTCGCCGGCACGCCCGAAAATCATCGGGTCCCCGCCTTTGAGACGCACTACATGCTTCCCGGATTTTGCAAGTGTAACCATGGTGTTGTTGATGTCCTCCTGACGGCAGCTCTCACGGCCACCGCGCTTGCCAACAAGCATACGTTTTGCCTCACGACGGGCCAGTTCCAGAACATCATTGGAGACCAAATCATCAAACAGGATCACATCCGCAGCCTGCAATGCGCGAACCGCCTTCAAGGTCAACAATTCAGCATCTCCGGGCCCTGCACCCACAAGCGTCACACGGCCTACAGATGAGCCTGAAGAGAGCGCAATCTTCTGACTTTCGTTGATGAGTTCTTGTGCTGTCCGCTCAGTTGGCGCTGCACCAAACGCACGATCCACAAAGGCCTCCCAAAAGGCCCGCCTTTGCGGACCGGGGCTGAGGCGGTCGGTCACCTGACCGCGAATGGCATGTGCCAAGGCTGCCCAACCAGCCACTGATGGGGCGATCAGAGTTTCAATCCGGCGGCGGATCGCCTGCCCCAGAATGGGGGCCGCGCCATCGGTGGAAATGCTGATGACAGCGGGAGAACGATTGACGATGGAGCCGAACTGGAACTCGCAATAGGCAGGCTTGTCGATGACATTGACAGCAACACCTGCCGCCCGCGCCGCACAGTAAAATGCCTGCGCCTCGCCATCGCTTTGCGCATCGCAAATCGCGATTTGTATATGCTCAAAACTATCAGCGGCCCAGGGTCTCTCGTGCCACACAAATGTGCCTGACACTGGAGGTGCGGCAATCAATTCGGCAAACACAGGATCAAGCTCTTCCGCGTAGACATGCACCTGTGCACCGCTGGCTGCAAGCAATTCAGCCTTCCAGGCTGCAGCATCACTTCCACCGGCTATCAACACGTTCCGGCCGTGCAATTTGTAAAACACCGGCAGGGTTGCCAATGCGCCCATGCGCTCGCGACGCCGAGGCCGAGTGCCGGAACCGGGCGTAGGTTTATTCGGCTGCAATAAGCTGGTGGTCATCAAGTATCGCCTTAATCTCTGCTTTGCAGGACCCACAATTGGTGCCTGCGCGTGTCTGTGCGCCAATCGCATCGACAGAATTGCATCCGCCATGCGCAGCGTCCGAAATTTGATTGGCCCCAATGCCCATACAGGCACAGACAATGACTCCCTTATCCGGCATGTCCGCAGCAGGGCGTCCGGCCACAACACGCCAACGGGCTGGCAAATCAGCAAAGTCTTCCTGCAATTGTTCAACCGCCCAACTGCGCGCAACAGACACCGGCCCTTGGGACAGATAGACAACGCCCGTCAGCCGATTGCCATTGAAAGCAGCAATGCGCGTCAAGCCACTCATTGCATCGTGATAGGATAAAAGCGGCACATTTTCCGCAGCCCCAAGCAGGATCCGCCCTTCGGCCTCAACATCCTCAACCGGGTTTTCCAGAGCAAATTCGGCGCGCCAGCCGGCATCCGTTCTCGCCAGCGCCCAATACGAGGCCTGTAATAAATCAGGCCGCTCTGTCGAGACGACAAAACCATACTGCAGTGCTTTGAATTTCGCGGCAGAAACACGGGACATCTTCAAGGCCGGTTGCCCGGAAATAGGATCGGTAATGGGCGCAACCAGACGATCAACCCGCGCATTGGACGACCATTGATCGGTCCAGTGCATCGGCACAAACACGCTGCCGGGCTGTTGGCGATCTGTAATTTGAGCCCGCACAACAATGTCGCCATGGCCGTTGAACACGCGCACCAGATCAGCCGACCTCAAGCCCAACTGCACAGCATCGCTGGGATGAAATTCGGCAAAGGGTTCTGCAATATGCGCCGATAGCCGCGCACTTTTGGCAGTGCGTGTCATTGTGTGCCAGTGATCGCGAATGCGGCCTGTGTTCAGCACAAGCTGATGATCCGGTAAAACAGGGGCCGCGATTGGAGCGGCCACAGGCACGAAACGAGCCTTGCGATCCGGCGTATAAAAACCACCATCAGCAAAGAAGCGTGACCTTCTCGACACCGCATCCGATTGCTTCGGTGCTGGCCATTGAAACGGCGCCAGCCCGTCATAAGCTTCATCGCTGACAGTGGCATAGGCACCAATATCGAGATCCCGCGACCCGTCATTCTCAAACCCGGTTTGCGCAGCATATTCCCGGAATATAGCTGCTGCATTGTCATAGGAAAAAGCGCGGACAAACCCCATACGCTTGCCCACTTCCGCCATTTGCCACCAATCAGCACGAGCACCATCTGGTCCTCTGACAACAGCACGCTGGCGTGAAATGCGGCGCTCGGAATTGGTCACTGTTCCGCTTTTTTCGCCCCACCCCAATGAGGGCAGCTTCACATCAGCGTGGCGCAGTGTGTCTGTTTCAGCCGCAATGTCGGAAACCACCACAAATGGGCACTGTCTCAGGGCCTCCGCCACGGCGTCCGCATCTGGCATGGAATCCACCGGATTGGTCGCCATGATCCAGATCGCTTTGACCCGTCCATCTGCAACAGCGTCGAACAGATCAACCGCTTTAAGGCCAGGCTTTGTGGCAACCATCGGCGCATTCCAGAACCGCTGCACACGGTCCCGATGCACTTCGTTTTCAAGCTCCATATGAGCCGCCAGCATATTCGCCAGCCCGCCGACCTCACGTCCCCCCATCGCATTTGGCTGACCTGTCACCGAAAAGGGTCCCAGCCCGGGACGGCCAATCCGCCCGGTAGCCAGATGGCAATTGATGATGGCATTAACCTTGTCGGTTCCAATGGCAGACTGATTCACACCCTGGCTGAAAACCGTGACGACTTTTTCAGTCCGCGCCCATAACTGATAAAAAGCTTCAAGCTCAGTTCTGCAAAGACCCGTTTGATTTATGATTTCAGCTTCAGGCAGCGCCTTGGCGGAAGCCAGAGCAGCCTCAATCCCATTTGTATGGCTGTCCACAAAACCCGCATCCAGCAAATTCTGTTCTGCCAGATGGGCCAACAAGCCCATAAACAGCGCCACATCACCATCCGGTGCAATGGAGAGATGAATATCGGCAAGGTCGGCCGTCATGGTGCGGCGCGGGTCAATCAGCACCACCTGCATCTCGGGCCGTGCCGCCTTTGCTGCGGCAATTCGCTGATAGAGCACCGGATGACACCAGGCCAGATTGGAGCCGCTCAACACAATCAGATCGGCCTGCTCCAGATCTTCATAAGTGCCAGGCACCGTATCACTGCCGAAGGCACGCCGGTGACCGGCCACGGAGGACGCCATGCAAAGCCGGGAATTGGTATCGATATTCGCCGAGCCGATAAAGCCCTTCATCAGCTTGTTGGCGACATAATAATCCTCGGTCAGAATTTGACCGGACACATAAAACGCCACACTGTCTGGCCCATATAAGGCAATGGTTTTCTGAAATTGATCAGCAACCAGATCAAGCGCTGTGTCCCAATCAGAAACCTGTCCATCAATCTCCGGCTGCAGCAACCGATCATCAAGCCCAAGCGTCTCGCCAAGAG
>CAZOCA010000058.1:4687-5796 GCA_964578105.1 uncultured Pararhizobium sp. | reverse complement strand
CCCAAGAGCAGACCCTTTCGAACATAAGCGCCCGAAATTGGCCGGATGTTCCAGGTCACCTTCAATCGACACCGACCCATCAGGTTTGGGCGTGGCGACAACACCGCACCCGACACCGCAATAGGGACAGGTTGTCTTCGTCGCTTTGGGAAGCGGTCCATGCATCAGCTTTACCCGAGGCCCAGCATGATCTGATCGCCATCAAGCCGGATCGGGAAAGCGCGCGTCTCGCCTTCATCCGCGCCTTGCGCTGCACCCGTCTCCAGGCTGATCACCCAATTATGCAACGGACAGGTCACACAGCCATCATGCACAATGCCCTGGCTGAGCGGGCCATTTTTATGAGGACATTTATCCTCCAGTGCAAACACACGATCATCAATCGTGCGGAAAATTGCGATGGTCATCTCACCATAGCCAACGCAGCGCGATCCACGGCGGGGAATATCCTCTATCGAGCCAACAGAGACCCAGGTCTGTGTCAATGCATTCATCACTCAGCCGCCTCCAATTGCAGGGTCGCCATCGGGTTAAACTCGTGCTTGTCCTTTCCGGAAACCCGTTCGCTCCACGGGTCAATCTGGGCAAATTTCTGGCTAAAAACAAATCGCTCGAAATAGGCTTTGCGCTTGGCCGGGTCATCCATGATCTGACGGCGCGCCTCGTCAAATCCGATGCGTTTTGCCCATTTGTAAATGCGTTCCAGATAATGCCCTTGCTCGCGATACATCTGCGCCAGAGCCACAACATGTTCCAGTACCTCATCTTCCGTCTTGACCATGCCGAGCACTTCCGTGCCCTTGATGTCGAGACCGGCCGCGCCGGCAAAATGAATTTCAAATCCGCTATCAACGCAGATGATGCCAATGTCCTTGCAGGTGGCTTCCGAGCAATTGCGCGGACAACCTGACACAGCCATTTTCAGCTTGGCGGGCGTCCAGGACCCCCACATGAATTTTTCAATGCGAATGCCAAGACCCGTGGAATCCTGTGTGCCAAAGCGGCACCAATCCGTGCCAACGCAAGTCTTCACGGTGCGCAATCCCTTGGCATAGGCCTGCCCGGAGACAAATCCGGCTTTGCCAAGTTCCGCCCAAACTGCGGGAAGG
>CAZOCA010000058.1:0-4677 GCA_964578105.1 uncultured Pararhizobium sp. | reverse complement strand
TCGCCCGCAATTCGGTAGAAGAGGTCATACCGCCCCACATGCGCGGCACAACCGAATAGGTCCCGTCCTTCTGAATATTGGCGTGGACCCGTTCATTGATAAAGCGGGACTGATAATCATCGGCATATTCATCCGGCCAATCACACACCAGATAATAATTGAGCGCCGGACGACATTTTGCGCAGCCACACGATGTCGTCCATTCCAGTTCCTGCATCACGGCAGGAATGGATTTCAACGCCTTGGCCACAATCAGCCGCCGGACATCATTATGGCCCAGATCCGTGCATCCGCACATCGGAGTGACCGCAGATGGATCATAACCAGCGCCGAGGGTCAGGCTGAGCAATTGCTCCACCAGACCCGTGCAGGTTCCACAGGAAGCAGACGCTTTCGTGTGCGCCCGGACACCATCCAGATCGTTTAGATTTTTTGAGACAATTGTCCCGGTAATGGCGCCTTTGCAAATGCCGTTACAGCCACAGATTTCCGCATCATCCGGCAAGGCTGCAACGGCTGCTGACGGGTCCAGCGGCGCGCCACCCTGATAGGCCTGACCAAAGATCAGCATCTCCCGCATGTCTGAGATATCTGTCTGCTTTTTCAAGAGATCAAAGAACCAGGGGCCATCGGCCGTTTCCCCGTAGAGCACCGCACCGATAATCCGGTTATCTTTCAGAACAAGGCGTTTATAGACACCAGCCGCTGCATCCCGCAGCACAATTTCTTCCCGGTCATCGGCTTCCGCAAAATCGCCAGCTGAATACAAATCAATGCCGGTTACCTTGAGTTTGGTCGCGGTCACTGACCCCGTATAGGCAGCCGCTTCATTGCCAGTCAGTTGCTCGGCAATCACCTTGCCCATCTCGTAGAGTGGCGCAACAAGGCCATAGCACTGGCCCCGATGCTCTGCACATTCTCCAAGGGCAAATATATCGGGATCAGATGTGCGCATAGCATCGGAAACAACCACACCGCGTCCGGTTTCCAGCTCAGCCAGCTTTGCAAGCTCAGCGCTTGGCCGAATGCCAACTGCCATCACCACCATAGCCGCGTCGATGCGCGTTCCATCGGCCAGTTCAACACCGACAACTTTGCCGTCATAACCAAGTATCTGCTTTGTACTGGCCTCCGTCAGGACTTGAATCTGCAAGTCCTCAAATGCCTTTTCCAGCAGATATCCTGCGGCCGGGTCCAGTTGCCGCTCCATCAAGGTTGGCATCAAATGCAAAACAGTCACATCCATGCCTTGACGCCGCAGCCCGGCAGCGGCTTCAAGGCCCAGCAATCCGCCGCCAATGACCACAGCACGTCCACCGGTTTTGGCAACCGAGATCATGCGCTCCACATCATCCAGGTCGCGATAGGTCAGAACGCCATCAAGATCATGGCCCGGAAGCGGAATAATGAAGGGATTAGACCCTGTAGCGATGACCAATTGATCGTAAGAAACAATGATACCACTGTCAGACGTGACCGTTTTGGAGGCCCGGTCAATTCCGCTGATCTTTGCGGATTTGTGCAGCGTCACATCATGGGCCTTATACCAATCATCATCATGGGTGATGATGTCCTCATAGGCTTTCTCGCCTGACAGCACTGGCGACAACATCAGCCGGTTGTAATTGACCCTCGGTTCTGCGTTGAAAATCGTCACCTCAAAGGCGTCAGGCGCGCGTTCGAACAGATATTCCAGCATGCGCCCGGGTGCCATGCCATTGCCGATAACAACAAGTTTTTGTTTGTCACTCATAGCTTTACTCCGCAGCCACTAAACCGGCTTCCGCCTTTTTCTGCCGGGCAACACGAATTGCCCGCTTTTCTGAAATGGTTCTCAGTTGATCCTCAGTCGGGTGAGCACCACCCTCATAGGCCTCAAGGAATTCCAGCAATTCCTCACGATAAGCGTAGTAATCAGGGTGATTGAGCAAAGCCTTGCGTGACCGGGGCCGTGCCAGATCAACATCCATGATGTTGCCAATTCGGGCATTCTGACCGTTGGACATCATCACCACACGGTCAGCCAGTAAAATGGCTTCATCCACGTCGTGCGTCACGCAGATGGCTGTCACCTTCGTCCGCTTCCAGATGTCCATCAACACATCCTGCAGCTCCCACCGCGTAAGGCTGTCCAGCATGCCAAAAGGCTCATCCAGCAGCAGCAATTTGGGAGACAGCGCAAAGGCGCGTGCAATGCCCACACGCTGTTTCATGCCATTGGAAAGGTCAGCCGCCGAGCGGTGCATACTGTCCAGCAACCCGACCCGCTGCAGGTAATATTCCACCACATCATTACGTTCCGCCGCGCTTGCATTCGGGTAAACCCGGTCCACGCCCAGCGCAACATTCTCATAGGCAGTCAGCCAGGGCATTAGAGAGGGTGCCTGAAACACCACCGCCCGGTCAGGACCGGCCTGTGTGATGTGTTGACCATCCAGAATAATGGCGCCTTCAGTGATCGGGTTAAGCCCGGCCACCATCGACAGCACAGTGGATTTGCCGCAGCCGGAATGACCGATCAGCGTGGCAAACTCACCCTTGTTCATTTTCAGATCGAAGCCATCCACCACAGTCAGCGGACCTTTAGGCGTCGGATACACTTTCTTGAGATCACTGAACTCAAGATAGCGCTCAAATTTTACCGTTTCGCCAGCCTGCATATAGGCCTTCGGCAAGCGCTCCTTGCGGGTGCTGATCGGAACAACATTCGGCAGCACAATCTCGCGTTCAACGTCAACTTCGCGCTCGGCCCCCACCTTCATCAGATAGTTGGTCACTTCGGCCCGTAGCCGGATGAACTCATCGTTGGAGTTCATCTCAGCCCGCGCCCTTGGACGGGGAAGATCAACATGGAAGTCAGGTCCCAGAGTTGCCTTTGGGCCGGGCTTCAGCGGAATAATCCGATCCGCCAGCAGGATTGCCTCATCCACATCATTGGTGATGAGAATAATAGTCTTCTTTTCCTGCTCACAAATTCCGGCAAATTCGTCCTGAAGATTGGCCCGCGTCAAAGCGTCCAATGCCGACAAGGGCTCATCCAGCAGCAGAACTTCCGGCTGCATCGCCAATGCGCGCGCAACCGCAACACGCTGACGCATACCTCCGGAAAGCTCCGCAGGCTTGCGATCCTTTGCCGGTGTCAGCCCCACCATATCAATGTATTTGTCAGCAAGAGCTTGACGTTCAGCCGCGGGCTTGCGGGCGAAAACACTGTCCACAGCCAGCCTTACATTGCCCGTCACACTCATCCACGGCATCAAGGCATAAGATTGAAAGACAACACCCCGCTCAGGGCCAGGTCCATCAATTTCCTTACCCTTGAAGATCACACCGCCTTCATCGGGCGCAATCAGACCTGCAAGAGCCGAGATGAGCGTTGTTTTGCCAGACCCGGAAAATCCGACAATGGCAATGAACTCGCCTTCACTGACTTTCAGATTGATATCGTCCAGCACATCGGTGCGGGTGGCACCTTCGCCATAGGATTTCGACAGACCGGAGATTTCCAGAATACTCATGATACGACCTACCGGTTCGACGAGAATGTAAAGGCGCGCTGCAAGGCAAACATCAGTCGGTCCAGGGCGAAACCAATGACGCCAATGGTCAGAACAGCGAACATGATTTTGGCAAGCGATTGCGATGACCCGTTCTGAAACTCATCCCAGACAAATTTGCCGAGGCCCGGATTCTGCGCCAGCATTTCAGCAGCAATCAGCACCATCCAACCCACGCCCAAAGACAGACGCAGACCGGTGAAGATCAGTGGCAGCGATGATGGCAGAACAATCTGCGTGACAGTTTTCGTGGTCGGCAATCGCAGCACACGGCCAACATTCATCAAATCCTTGTCAACCGAAGCCACGCCCAGCGCTGTGTTGATAAGCGTTGGCCACATGGAACACAGCGTCACGGTGACAGCTGAAATCAGAAGCGATTTCGGCAACCAGTCCATCGGATTGGCATAGGCGGCCGAAATGATCATGGTGACAATGGGCAACCAAGCCAGAGGCGATACCGGTTTGAAAATCTGGATCAGCGGGTTGATCGCGCCATTGACCGTTCTGGAAAGGCCCGATGCAATGCCAAGTGGAACAGCAATCGCGGTGGCAATCAGAAAGCCAAGACCAACAGTCAGAAGCGATGTTCCGATCTGATCGATGTAAGTCGGCTTACCAGTGTAATTTCTGTGTTTGACCTTGTCTTCCTGACCATCTGCGATCAGCTTTTCGTTGCGGACATCCTGGCGTTCATAAAAAGCAGTCGCCTTTTCCCGCTCCCGCACGTGATCCTGCCAGAGATAGCCAGCCTGTTGCCAAACTTCCACAGGACCCGGAACTGCCCCCAGAGACGTCTGCACCTTGGGGGCCAAAACACCCCACGCCAGCAAAAACACGGCAATTCCAATCAGTGGAATAAGCAAAACCCGTTTCAGTTCGCCCAATTGCTCTTTCGGATTATCGCCTGCCAGCATTTTCAGAATGGGAACAAGCCAGGAAAAGCCAAGGGCATCCAACCAACCACTTGCCTTGTTGATTGCCGAAAAAACTTTGGTGCGGCCCGTCACGCCTGTTGGCGCTAAATCAGTGACATTTGCCATTCGTCTTGGATCCTCTGATCATTATTCTTTATTGGCTGGAGCGCCAATCAGTGCGCTCCAGCTTTTGATTGGAAGAA
>CAZOCA010000057.1:5435-10146 GCA_964578105.1 uncultured Pararhizobium sp. | reverse complement strand
TGCGGATGGAGCGTTGAATGAGTGGACCTGATTCGGACGAACGAATGATCGGCATGTCAGACACGCATGACAGACATGGCACGCATGGCACAAAGGGTTCTGCTGTTGACCGGATGATGTCGATCCTTGATCTGGAACAGATTGAGGCGGACCGCTATCGTGGGCAAAGCCCGCAGGATGGCTGGCAACGGGTCTATGGCGGTCAGGTGATCGGTCAGGCGCTGGTGGCGGCCTCACGCACCGTTACGGACCGACAATTGCACTCGCTGCACGGCTATTTTCTGCGACCGGGTGATCCCACCATCCCGATCTTCTATGAAGTTGAACGGGTGCGTGATGGGAAGAGTTTTTGCACCCGGCGTGTCGTTGCTTTTCAACATGGCAAGGAAATTTTTATCATGTCGGCCTCCTTTCAGATCGCTGAAGAGGGGCTGGAGCATCAGATAGACATGGATATGGATGCTGTTCGTGGGCCGGAGACGCTGCCGGGTGAAGCTGAGATGAAGGCCATGATGCTGAGCCGCCCGAACGTTCCAGAGCCCGTGAAGCGCTACTGGGAACGAGATCGACCGATTGAATTTCGGCCGATTGATCTGACCCATTATGTGAGCCGCGAAAAGCTGCCGCCCCGGCAGCAGATATGGGTGCGCAGCACCAGCCCATTGTCGGATGGCCCGGCGCTGCATAAATGTGCCCTGGCCTATATGTCTGACATGACATTGCTGGACACATCCTTGTTTGCCCACGGCCTGAACATGTTTACCGGTCGGCTGCAAATGGCCAGCCTGGACCATGCCATGTGGTTCCACCGCCCTTTTGAGGCGCATGACTGGATGCTCTATGTTCAGGACAGCCCAAGCTCCTCCAATGCACGCGGATTCTGCCGCGGATCCTTCTACAGCAAGAGTGGAAACCTGATCGCATCTGTTGCGCAGGAAGGCCTGATACGGCAAATTGCCTAAAATATATGCATTCCTGACATATTGGCGTTTTTTTAGGCGTGACTCGTGACCGCGATTTGTGCGACTGCGAGAAAGTTTACGGTCTCATGTTATTTGGGCCGCTTAACCTTTCCTAAAACTTGAATAAAATCAGTATTTTATCAAAAAATATATCGTGCACTCCCGTTTTGGCACGATGTTTGAATATCTGGTTCGTGAGCTTTGTCCAACATGCGCAGTGCGTCGGACGGAGCGTGAATTAGAAGTGTCGACCAACTAAGGCGTTCCAAGGCCTTTGAGGCAGCAACCGACACAACAGAACGGGAAGTGAGTATATGAAAATCATCATGGCGATCATCAAGCCGTTCAAGCTCGATGAAGTACGCGATGCTTTGACAGGCATCGGCGTACAGGGTCTGACGGTGACGGAAGTCAAAGGGTATGGACGGCAAAAGGGCCATACCGAAATTTATCGCGGCACAGAATACGCGGTTAGTTTTCTGCCCAAGCTGAAAATTGAAGTGGCTGTGAATGACGACGTGGCTGAACAGGCTATCGATGCAATCGCGACTGCTGCAAAAACCGGCCAGATCGGCGACGGCAAAATTTTCTCCTATGCGCTTGATAGCGCGGTGCGCATTCGTACCGGTGAGAGCGACTCCGAAGCGCTGTAGAGCCGGCGTGGTTTAAAGATTTACTCCCAAGGAATAAGTAACATGATGTCTTCAACTTTTAGAACAACAGGCCTGGCTGTTGGGGTCCTGGCGCTTAGCGCAGGGGCGGCCCTTGGTCAGGATGCGGCGGCTCCAGAAGCTGCTGAGGCGGTCGAGTACGCTCTGGCCTCTGATACAGCCTATATCTTCAACACTCTGCTGTTTTTGATCGGTGGTTTCCTGGTGATGTTTATGGCCGCTGGCTTTGCCATGCTGGAAGCTGGCATGGTGCGGACCAAAAACGTCTCCATGCAGTGCCTTAAAAATATCTCACTTTATTCAATTGCCGGCCTGATGTTCTGGATCGTCGGTTACAATCTGATGTATTCCGGTGTTGATGGTGGATATTTCGGAACGCCTTCGCCAAAAATGATCGAGCCAGTTGGTGGCAGTGATCTGGGCACGGGTTATTCGGGAGCCTCTGACTGGTTCTTCCAGATGGTGTTCTGCGCAGCAACCGCTTCCATCGTATCCGGTACGCTGGCTGAGCGCATCAAACTTTGGCCTTTCCTTATCTTCACAGCAATCCTGACCGGTATTCTGTATCCGATCACAGGTTCCTGGGAATGGGGTGCAGGCTGGCTCGACGGTCTTGGCTTCTCCGACTTTGCCGGTTCTACACTGGTTCACTCTGTTGGTGGATGGGCTGCTTTGTCCGGTGCTATCCTGTTGGGTGCACGTATTGGCAAATACGGTCCAAATGGCCAGGTCAATCCTATGCCGGGTTCCTCCATTCCGTTGGCAACACTTGGCACATTCATCCTGTGGCTTGGTTGGTTCGGCTTTAACGGTGCCTCCCAGCTGGCGATGGGTACGATCGGTGATGTGACAGATATTTCCCGCATCTTCGTCAACACCAATCTTGCTGCCTGTGGCGGTGTTGTGACTGCGGTTATCCTGACACAGATTATCTACAAGAAGGTCGATGTGACCATGGCACTCAACGGTGCACTGGCTGGTCTGGTATCGATTACTGCTGAGCCGCTTGCGCCTGGCATCTTCCTGTCGGTCATCATTGGTTGTGTTGGTGGTGCGATCGTTGTGTTTGCAGTGCCAATGCTTGACAAAATGAAAATCGATGATGTTGTCGGTGCGATCCCTGTCCACCTTCTGGCAGGTATCTGGGGTACGATGATTGTACCGCTCAGCAACAGCGATGCCACTTATGGTGTCCAGTTCCTGGGTGTTGCCGCTATCGGTATCTTCACCTTCGTAGCATCAGGCATTGTCTGGGCCATCTTGAAAGGCACAATCGGTTTGCGTCCTTCCGAGGAAGAAGAAACCATGGGTATGGATAAGGCAGAAGTTGGTGTCGAAGCCTATCCTGAATTTGGTCAGGGCAGCCAACGCCTCTGATCTTTTTGAAATCAATTGTCCGGCGGGCAGCCTCGCCGGACAATTTGGAAACTACGCTGCTTTCTCCTCCCTTTGGCAGCGCATGAAACCCGGATTGGCTCCCAATCCGGGTTTTTCTTTTGGTTAAAGAGCGCTTAACCAAAAGCCCCTACTATTCAGGCTAGTTCTGCGTATTTTCAGGTAGTGTTTCATGCGTTCGGCCAAGTCCGATAAGTCTAAAAGTCATGGTGAAGATGGTGGTGCGGTGTCTCTGGTCTTACCAGGGTCGCCGTTTCAGCGGCTAACTGTGCTTTTGAGCGGGCATGAGCCCGGACAGTCCAGAATCGATCTGGGTGTTGGTGAACCCAAACACGCAATTCCAGATTTTGTTGCACCGGTTCTTGCAGAAAATGTGAATGGTTTTGGCCGCTATCCCGCAATCAAGGGAACGCCAGACTTTCGCAAGGCTGTGCGTCAATGGCTGGATAACAGATACGGGTTGGACGGTTTTGTCGATGAGGACGCGATCCTGCCTTTGAACGGGTCGCGGGAAGGTCTGTTCTACGCACTCTTCGAGGCCAAACGCCGGAAGCCAGTGGCGGCACCTGTGGTGTTCTCGCCAAACCCATTTTACCAGACCTATGCAGCCGCGGCGCAGGCAGCGGGATGCCGTTTCCTCAGCCCGCCAGAATCAGCTTCAGACAGTTTGGATGGATTACCGGACTTTTCTGCTCTTTCGCCTGCGGTTTTGAAAGAGACAATTGCGGTGTACATCGCTTCACCGGCCAATCCGCAAGGTAATTGTGCGCCGTTGAGCTATTGGCAGGATTTAATCGCGCTGGCCCGGCAGCATGATTTCATGATTCTCGCTGATGAGTGCTACTCGGAAATCTATCGTGACGTGGCGCCCCAGGGTATTCTGGAAGCGGCAAAGCTGACGGGTTCGGCCAGTCACATTATCAGTTTCAATTCTCTGTCCAAACGCTCCAGTTTGCCGGGGCTCCGTGTAGGCTTCCTGGCCGGCGATGCGCAGTTTGTGAACGATGTCACGACATTTCGCAATATGGCTGCGCCGCAGGTGCCAACGCCGCTTCAGGCTGTGGCGGTGAGGGCCTTTGGGGATGAAGCCCATGTGATGGAAAACCGACGGCTTTATAATGAAAAATTTGAACTTGCCCGGACCATTCTTTCCGATGCGCTGCCGCTGGACATTCCCGATGGCGGGTTTTTCCTTTGGGCGGATTGCAGCCCATATATGTGCGGTGAAGACATGGCGTTGCACCTTTGGAAGAGCGCAGGGTTGCGGGTTGTGCCAGGCGCTTATCTGACCGCAGACGAGCCTGACAGCGCAAGTGCGGGGAAAGACCTGCATCCGACTAGTCGACCTATCAACCGATCCGATGGCCGGATTCGTGTTGCGCTGGTCCACGATCTGGCAACGACGGAAATTGCCATGACCCGTTTCAGGCAGTGTCTTGACCAATTGCCGAAGACACATATTTCAAAATCACAATATCGATCCAAGCAGACAGGTAAGTCTCATGCGTAATGCTGCTTCTTTTCAAGCCCACACGGCCGGTCCACTGAATTATGTTGACTATGACGCCGATCAACAAATTGCAGAGCAACTGGCCTATGCCAATCAGGCTCCGGCAATTTCCGAGCGACGTGGCTTTCGCTATTGGCTTGGGCGTAATTTGTCGGCGGCCACAGGACTGATTC